>DATBWP010000171.1:0-12657 GCA_036514735.1 Anaerolineales bacterium | reverse complement strand
GCGCAGCCCGCATGCCTCCATCGAGATCATGACCCAGGCGCAGGAGGCTGAACGGCAGCGCCTTTCCCGCCAAATGCATGATGGCCCGGCGCAAGCCTTATCCAACTTCATCTTGCAGACTGAGATTGCACTGCGTCTCTTTGAAGTGGACCAGGATCAAGCTCGCCAGGAGCTTAATACCCTCAAAGAAGCTGCTTCCCATACTTTTCAGAAGGTGCGAGACTTTATTTTTGACTTGCGTCCCATGATGTTGGATGACTTGGGCTTGGTGCCCACGGTCAAGCGCTACGCCGACTACCTGGCAAAGAAACTGGGGCTAGAGATCAACGTCAATATATCGGGTTCCGAACGCCGCTTGGAGCCCACCTTAGAAGTGATCGTATTTCGTGCCATCCAGGAGCTGCTAAGCAACACTGCTCTCCACAGCCAGGCTACCACCGTCAAGGTACAGCTAGATTTGGGAGAACGCCAGGTGAAAGCCAGCATTGAGGATAATGGCCGTGGCTTCGACCCTTATGCCGTGCCAACCGAGGCTGAACTGACCATCAAGGCTATCCGTGAGCGCATGGAAATGCTGGGCGGTAATTTCGAGCTAGATAGCGCCGTGGGCAAAGGTGCCCGCTTCAGCTTTAACCTCCCGTCCGAGCCCGTAGACATAAAGGGCCTTACTAGTACCTAATTTCTATTGCGGGCGGTTTGATCTTTTCCTATAATTACCATGCTTCCGATATTGTTTTGCGGAAATTTTGCCGAAAGGAGGATTACTATGTTGTTTCATAACGAAAAAGGCCAAGGAATGGTCGAGTACGTATTGATCATTGTACTAGTAGCCATCGTCGGGATTGTTACGTGGAGCCTGCTCGGCGACGCGATCGTCGATGCTTTGACGACAATTATCAACGCCATATAAAGATCTTCTGCGCTTGATCGTAGCCCTGGGTATCCAGGGCTACGTAGCTTAAACAGCCTGAGCTAAAGTTTAGCAATTTTGTGGCGTAGCACCTTCATTTCAGGTAGACTTGCCCTGACTTGATACCCATAACGGGTGTCGAGTAAGATGAAAAGGCAGGTCCGCTCCTGTCAATTTCACCACCAAGGGTTATAGCGGAAAGGGTTCAGCTATGAGGCTAGGAAAACTTTTGATTGTGTTTGCTGTGGTCCTCATCCTGGGACTGGTTGCCCTGTATGCGGTATTGAATCTGAATGCCGGCGAGCAGGCAGCCGAAAGCGGACCACAGACTACGGACATCGTGGTTGTGACGCAACCCATCCCGCGGGGGAGCCTGATCACTGATGAAGCCCTTGGGATGCAAGCCATCCCAACCACGGATTCTATCGGCGTGATGTTCACCGATAAGAACCTGGCTATAGGCAGGGTGGCTCGTTACGATCTCGAGCCCGGTGTGCCCTTGATGACCAGCATGATCGCAGACACCAGCGCAGGGTTGGTTACAGGCGGCTCTGATACTGCCTTGCTCATCCCCAGCGGTATGGTTGCTTTTCCCATACCCATCGACCGCTTTTCGAGCCTGGCTTACGGCTTGCGCGCAGGCGACCACGTCAATGTGATCGCCACTTTGTTGCTGGTCGAAATGGATTCGGATTTCCAGACCATCCTGCCTAACAATACCGCCGCCTTGTTGAGCCCTGGCGATACCGTAGCCACCGGCGGGGTTCAAGCTGAACCACCTTCCTCACAGTTGGTGGTGGAGGAACTGATCAATTCGTTGACGGCTCAGACCGTAAGCGGCGGGGCTGCTTCCCCTGTGGGCAATGCCACTTTTGACGAAACAGTGGGACAACCCTTTTATCAAGTTCCCTCAGAAGCCCAACGACCGCGCTTGGTAAGCCAGACCCTGATCCAGGATATTACCGTGCTGCACGTAGGCAATTTCTTCTACACGGATGAACGCGGTGAAGAGGTGCCCAATAGTATTGGTGCCGTTCCGGCTACGGATGCGCTAGCTAGCATTCCCCAACCGCCTGACCTCATCACCCTCATCGTCACCCCGCAGGACGCGGTGACACTCAATTATCTGGTCTATGCTGGGGCCGAACTGTCCCTCGCCCTTCGCTCTGCTGCGGATAGCACCGTTGCCACTACCGAGGCAGTGACTCTCGAATACTTACTCAACACTTACAACATCCCAGTGCCCACAAAGCTGCCGTACGGATTAGAGCCGCGCATCGATTCTTTGTTATCGCCTGCGCCTCAGGACATCTTGGTCCAGCCAGCGCCGACCCAATGAGAGAAATTTCATAAGATAATCTGACATGGCCCAGGAAGAAAAGATCCGCGTTTTGATCGTGGATGATGTTGCTGAAACGCGCGAGAACATACGCAAGCTGCTGCAATTCGATGCAAATGTTGAGGTAGTTGGGGCTTCACGCAACGGAGCTGAAGGGGTGGAGATGGCCATCGAGGCTCAGCCCGACGTGGTCTTGATGGACATCAACATGCCGGATATGGACGGCATCAGCGCCACGGAAGCCATCCGCAAGAAAGTCCCATTTACCCAGATCGTCATTTTGTCGGTGCAAGGGGACTCAAACTATATGCGCCGGGCCATGCTGGCTGGGGCGCGTGATTTCCTGACGAAACCCATCGATATCGATGAACTGACCGCGGCCATTCACCGCGCCGGCAAAGTGGCGCGCACAGAAAAAGAAAAAATGGCTAATGTCGGCTTTCCTGGCAAAACCGGCGATGGCCGCACCAGTGGGACCCTGATTCCGGGGGACCAGGGGCATGTGATCACTATATTCAGCCCCAAGGGCGGTACCGGCGCAACCAGCATCGCAGCCAATTTAGCGGTGGTGATGCGCCAGCAGGACACCGGGGTGGTGGCGGTGGATGCCAATTTGCAATTCGGCGATCTCTCCTTCTTTTTCAATGAGCAGGGCCGCAATAATGTGACTGACTTAGCCCCTCACGCCGAGGAATTGGATCGGGAAGTGGTGAGCGAAGTCCTGATCCGCCATGAGGCCTCCGGGGTGCATATCCTGGCGGCGCCCATGCGTCCCGAAGAGGCTGATTCGGTGAGCGGAACTCAATTAGGCGCTGTGGTGCGCTTTTTGAACCGCATGTACCCTTATGTGATCGTAGATACCAGTTCCCTGCTGACCGACCTGACGCTGGCGGTACTGGATGCAACGGATGTGTTGGTGCTGGTCATTACCCAGGATATTCCTTCCATAAAAAATGCGCGCTTGTTTCTGGATTTGGCCAACGAACTGGGGATCTCTCGCGATAAGATCGTGCTGGTGCTCAACCGGTTCGATAAACGCCGCAACATTACACCGGAACGGATTCGAGATAATTTTAAAAAGGACGTCGATGTGGTCATCCCCGTGGACGAACGCCTGGTGGTGCCCGCCATGGACCGCGGCGAGCCTTTTGTGTTGAAGGGGGGCAACAATCCCACGGTGAAAGCCATTCAAGATTTGGCCGCTAAAATCGTAAGCAAGATAAAAACGCTGCCACAATCCAATATGGAAACGGTTTGAATAAGGAAGACCAACCATGTCCCTGATGCGTAGGCTTGAACGCGGTCAACTCGACGACCCGCAAAAGCCGGCCAGTGAGCCGGAAAAGAAACCCGACACCGGTGATCTGGGCGGGGGTTCGCGTTTGGCAACTAACCTGCGGCCGCGCAAGATCGGCAAGCCAGATACAGGCAGCCGTGGTCCTTACGCGGATTTGAAGACCCGCGTTCAAACTCGCCTCCTGGCGGAGATCGACACGACCCTGGACGTGAGTAAGCTCGAGGAGGTACGCCAAACTATCCAAGACCTGTTCGAGCAGATCTTGCTCGAGGAAAATATCGTCCTCACCCGCCCGGAGCGCCAGCGCCTGCTGGACAGTATCACCAACGAGATCCTGGGATTCGGGCCCTTGCAGCCCCTGCTGTCCGACCCGACCGTTACCGAAATTATGGTGAACGGATACCAGAACGTCTACGTGGAACGCTCCGGCAAGCTGCAAAAGACTCCGGTTAAATTCGATAGCAATGAGCACGTGATGCGTATCATCGAACGCATTGTGTCTCCTCTCGGCCGCCGGGTGGATGAGGCCAGTCCCTACGTGGACGCTCGTCTTCCGGATGGCTCGCGCGTGAATGCCGTCATCCCGCCAATTTCCCTTGTGGGTCCCGTTCTCACCATCCGTATGTTCTCCAAAGACCCGATCAGCATCGATCAGCTCATCGCACTTGGTTCCATCACGCAGGATTCCATCATGTTCCTGAAAGCTTGTGTGGAAGCCAATCTCAATATTGTGATCTCCGGTGGAACTGGTTCAGGAAAAACCACGCTGCTCAATGTATTGTCTACGTTTATTCCCGAAGACCAACGCATTGTGACCATAGAAAATGCGGCAGAATTGCAGCTGCGCCAGGAACACGTAGTTACTTTGGAGACACGCCCGCCCAATATTGAGGCAAAAGGCGAGATTACCGCCCAGCAACTGGTGGTTAATGCATTGCGCATGCGCCCCGACCGCATTATCGTGGGTGAGATTCGGTCCGGGGAAGCCCTGGACATGCTGCAGGCCATGAATACCGGGCACGAAGGTTCGATGACTACCGCGCACGCCAACAGTCCCCGCGATGTGATTTCGCGCATTGAGACCATGACCTTAATGGCGGGCTATGACCTGCCCGTGCGCGCCATCCGTGAGCAGATCGCTTCGGCCCTCGACCTTATCGTGCACGTGGATCGCATGCGGGATGGCACGCGGAAAGTGACCAACATAACGGAAGTGTTGGGTATGGAAGGCGATGTCATCACCCTTACCGACTTGTTTATGTATGAGCAGACCGGTTTCGAGGACGACAAAGTGGTGGGGCAGTTGCGTTCCACCGGGCTGCGCCCGAGCTTTATCGAACGCATGGAAGCGGCTGGCGTTCATGTGCCGCCCACCGTCTTCGGCGTGGGGATGAGGCCGCGCTTCTAGCCGAGTCACAAATGTCCGGTTTACTGCTGATCGGTATCGTCATTGCAGTAGTCTTATTGGCCATCGGACTCGTGGTGACCTTGAGCGGCGAACGCTCCTTGGTCGATCGCAGGCTCGAACAATACCTTGAACCAGAAAAGACCGAAACCCCAGAAGAGACCAAACAACGTGCCCGCTCCGCAATACTGACTAATTGGATCACCCAACGCGTTGAAACGACGAATGTTGGTGACCGCATTTCCCGGGATCTTGCGCGGGCGGACTTAAAACTAAAAACGGGGGAATACATCGCCTTAATCATCATTTCTAGCCTGATCACCGGTGTAATTGGTTATTACTTTGGGGGACAATCCCTACTCTTCGCTGTTTTGGGGTTGGTCGCAGGCCGGTACATCCCCCGCTATGTAGTCAGATATTTGCAAAACCAGCGTTTGCGCAAGTTCAACGACCAGCTTCCGGACGCGCTCAATTTGATGGTCAATAGCTTGCGCAGTGGCTTTTCAGCACTGCAGTCCATGGAGGCGGTAAGCCAGGAACTGCCTTCTCCGATCAGCGATGAATTTCGCCGGGTGGTGCAGGAAATGCAATTGGGTGTTCCCATGGAAGGCTCCCTGGGAAACCTGGAGCGCCGCATTGCCAGCGACGACCTGAGCTTGGTTGTCACCGCTATCAACATCCAACGCGAGGTGGGAGGCAACCTGGCGGAGATCCTAGATACCATCAGTTACACGATCCGCGAACGTATTCGCATTCAAGGGGAAGTGCGTGCCACCACGGCCCAGGTAATATTTTCGGGACGTTTCCTGGCGGTGATGCCCATCCTTCTCAGCCTCGTCTTGTATGCGCTGAACCGGGATTATATGATGCAATTTTTCGAGGAACCCATGATCTGCGGCTTGGCGTTATTGGGAACTGCGGGGGTCATGTTGGTCAGCGGTTATTTTATTTTGACTCGCATCGCCAAAGTGGAAATTTAGGCACGGCCCTCCCATGATCATCCCGCTCATCGTACTCTTGATCATCATTATTGGGTCAGCCTTCGCCTTGGTGGTGATCGGCCTGCGGGAGCGTCAGGGCATTGATCCCCTGGCTGCACGCCTGGCCGAATACGCCCAACGCGGCGAGGTCGCCAGCCTGGAAGAGATCGAACTTTCCCAGCCGTTCATTGAGCGCGTCATTTATCCGGCAGCCAGGCGCTTTGGGGATTTTGCCCAGCGCTTTACGCCCCAGAACGCGGTTGTGCAAACTCGTCGCCGCCTGGAAATGGCAGGGGCGCCGCGCTGGTTAGAACCTACGCTCTTTTTAGCCTCCCGTTTTATTTTTGGCTTGCTGCTGGGTGGGGTGGTCCTCTTTGCCTTCACACTCTCTCCATCCTCGAACGTGTTTTCCTTCACCTCCCTGTTGATCATCGGTGTTTGTACTGTGGTGGGTTTCTTTTTGCCCAACCTGCTGCTGGAAAGTAGAATTAAGCGCAGGCAACGGGTGGTACTGCATGCCATGCCCGATGCGCTAGACCTTTTGACAATTTGCGTCGAAGCCGGTTTAGGATTTGACGCTGCCATGAAAAAAGTAATCGAAAAATGGGATAACGAGCTTTCCCTTGCCTTTGCCCGCGCGTTGCAGGAGATCCAATTAGGCAAGCTGCGCCGTGAAGCGCTTCGGGATATGGCCGACCGTTTGGGCGTGTCAGAAATGGATAGTTTTGTAGCCGCGGTGATCCAGAGCGAGCAGTTGGGTGTTAGCATGTCTCGCGTGCTGCGCGTCCAGGCGGACAGCATGCGGGTTAAACGGCGCCAGCGAGCTGAGGAAAGCGCCCAAAAGGCGCCGGTGAAGATGGTAGTGCCGATGGTGTTCTTGATCTTTCCCACCATTGTGATCATCTTGCTGGGTCCAGCCCTCTTGCAGATCTTGCGTAGCGGTATTTTCTAGAGGGACACACATGGGGAATACGGCGTATGAGAAGTGGACACGCGCCTCCCAAGCAGCCTTGGATTGGCTCTTTCCCCCGCGTTGCGCCGGTTGCGGCGACCTAGGGACTGTCTGGTGCGCCAAGTGCCAGGCGAACGTCACGAAAATAAGTCCCCCATTTTGCAGCCATTGTGGCTTGCCGCTGGAGCCAACCGGGTACTGCGCAGCGTGCGCTGCCCACCGCTTTGCTTTTACGGCAGGCCGGTCCTGGGGCGTTTATTGGGGAGGATTGCGCCAGGCCATCCTCAGCCTGAAGCATCGCCAAAACCCTAATTTGGGTCTGGCTTTGGCGGAAAACCTGTTGGCGTTGTATACGCAGCAGGCATGGAGTGTGGATTTGCTAATTCCCATTCCCCTGGGCCAACGGCGCTTGCGCCAACGCGGATACAATCAGATTGACTTGCTGGGGCGCCCGTTTGCCAGGCAAGCCGGATTACCCTATGCTTCCAATGTACTCATTCGCCAGCATGAGACACTACCGCAATTTGAGTTGAACGCTGCCGAGCGCCGGGACAATTTACACGGATCGTTCCGGGCAGATCCCGCCTCCTTGGGAGGCATAAGCGTGCTGTTGGTTGATGACATTATGACAACAGGCGCCACGTTGGACGCCGCGGCGCAAGCCTTGCGGGCGGCCGGCGCCAGGCGGGTGTATGCCATTACCCTGGCGCGCACCTTATCTGAATAGGATGGGCGCTTTTGGTAAGATTATCCAACCACTTCCGAAGGAGATGACCAATGGCTACGAACGTGGAGATCTTCGGCCGAGATATGAAGGTGGACAAAACTCTGGAGGATTACGTCCAAAAACGAGCGGAGAAATTGGACCGCTATTTGGACGGAGTGGAAGGGGTGCGAGTCGAACTGGGCTATAAGAAAGGCGCCCGCGCTGCGGACGACCGCTACAAGGCGCAAATAACCCTACGGGGCAAGAAGTTTGTGTTACGCGCCGAGGAACGCACGGACCAAGTGAGCTCGGCTTTTGATGCTGCCCTTGATAAAATTCAGCGGCAAATGGAACGGTATAAGGGGAAGCACTATCAGACCAAGATTAAAGCCAAGCTAACCCAACAGGAGATCGTGGAAGCTGAAGCGGCTGCTAATCAGGCGCCCGCGGTGGAAATTGCTCGCACAAAAAAGTTTTTACTTCAGCCGATGAATGTCGCCGAAGCGGTTGAGCAAATGGATCTGGTGGGGCACGAACAGTTTTATATCTTTTACAACATGGATGCCGGTTGCGTCAGCGTGCTGTATAAACGCAACAATGGCTCCTACGGCTTGATCAATACGGAAATTGCCTAGCGGTTGGCAAGCTAACGAAAGTGTAAAGATGAAAAACAAAATAAACGTTTATAAAGCAGCTGACCTGCTTGTCACGGAGATCGATGCCCCCGCTATTGAGGACGCCGTCCGGCATATCCTGGTTGCGGTGGGCGAAGACCCCCAACGAGAGGGCTTGGTTAACACGCCAGAACGGATCGCCCGCGCCTACGGTGAGCTATTGGCCGGTTACCGCACCGATCCTGTTGAGTTAATGAACGAGGCTCTTTTCGACGTGGATTATGCTGACATGGTCCTGGTAAGGGATATCGAGTTTTACAGTTTGTGCGAACACCATATGCTGCCCTTTATGGGTCGCGCTCATGTCGCCTATATTCCTCAGGGTAGAGTGATCGGTTTGTCCAAGATCCCCCGGGTGGTCGATTTGTTTTCGCGGCGTTTGCAGGTCCAGGAGCGCATGACGCATCAGATCGCTGAATTCCTGTGCCAGGCGCTGAACCCATTAGGCGCAGGGGTGGTGGTGGAAGCCTTGCACTTATGCTCCATGATGCGCGGTGTGAAGAAACACGACGCCCGCATGACCACATCTACCATGGTGGGCACTTTCCGCAGCAATTCAGCTACTCGCCAGGAGTTCCTGGACAGCATTTCCCGCGGCGCAGAGCCTTTGCATTTTTAGCAGCAGTGGGCGGCTTCCTAAATAAACCCCATGCCCGGAGTAATATGTTGGCGCAATAGGAGACGCATGGACCCGATGAGCATAATTCGCCTAAAGACTGAAGCAGGCCAAACAATTATTGAATACGTCCTCATCATCGTCCTGATCGCTTTATTTTTAGTGGCTATTTTCACCCTGTTAAGCGATAGCATCTTCAATGTAGTGGACGCCACTCTGGCCCCCCAGCTTTAATTTCTTCATACCAACTGTGCGCTCACAATCAGGTGATTCCAGGCTTGACCTGATCTTGCCGGCTTGACTATTTTGCGCGGTTAGTCTGGCCGCGTTCGATCTCCACCCCAACCGAGCGAGCGAAGCGCAGGGCGCCTGGTTTTTCCACCCGCACGCGGGCGCTCTGCGCGCCTGGCTGTGCCAGGCAAATGGCGGCTAGGTCCGCTGCCAGCGCCTCGACGGTCAGGCGTTTGGCCGTCTCGGCGTGGGCGATGAGCTGTTTGCTTAACGTGCGATAGTTAAGGCTGTCTTCCAGGTTATCGCTGGCCGCCGCTTTGCTGAGGTCGGCAGCGATCTCCACATTGATCAGAATATCCTGTGGTTCTTCGCGCTCCCAATCGTTGACCCCGATGATGCCGTGTACGACCAGGTCTTTGATAATGATCTTATCCATGCTTACACCAGGTGTCTTCCGCCGTCCAGATAGATGATCTCTCCGCTGATGTACTGGGGGCCGGTTAATAGGAAAAGCAGGGTTTGCCCCACTTCCTCCAGCTCGGCCCAGCGGCCGGCCGGCACTTGTTTCAGGATGCCTTCGGTCTTGCCTCCATCCGTTGGCGGCAGGATGGCGCCAAAGGCGAGGCCATTCACAGTAACCTTTGGTGCCATGGCGATTGCCAGCGACTGCGTGAGAGCGGCCAGGGCGGCCTTGCTGATCGTGTAAGGCAAATGGTCCGCACCCGGCCGCAGGGCGCGCCAATCCAAAATGTTAACGATGCGTCCTTCTGCGCCCGTTTGCCTGGCTGCCTTCCAAAAGGCCTGGCTAAGCAAGAAGGGGGCGGTCAGGTTGATGTCCAAGTGAAGCTGCCAGTTTTGTAGGTTGCTGGTTTCCAGATCGAGTTTCTGGAAGATGGCCGCGCTGTTTACCAGCGCAAACAAGGGTCCAAATGTGAGCCCCTGTTCGATGAGGTCGCTGGCCTGTTCGGGTTTGCTGAAATCGGCCTGCAGTAGATGAACTTCAACGCCAAGGGTAGTTAGCTCGCTTTTCAGGCTCATTGCCTCGTCCTCCGAGCCTGAATAATGAACGATCAGCGAACCGCCAGCCGTTGCAATGGCTTTGGCCATGGCACGGCCAACCCGCACGGCTCCTCCGGTGATCAATACGGTTTTGCCTTTTAAGTCCACGAAGGTATTCTACCTTTCTCAGGCAATTTAAAAGAGGGATTAACGTTGTGTTAGAGATTAGGCTTGGAGCGAATACCCTCCATGGGCAGCGGGTTATTATTTTTAGTGTTGAAAAGCATGCCGTTCGTCTTTGTGATTCCTAAAATTGGCAAATCCCGAAACGCCAGTGTAGTGTTGCCCGTGCTTCTGGTTTTAAGTTTCGTTGGGTGTACGAGTTCACCAATAGCTGCGGCCCCACTAGATGACTTTGAAATCGGGGCCGCCCGCTCAGCCACCGAGCCGCTTCCGGCTATTCCCTTAGGTAGGGTCACCTTCCGTGCGTCCGACCCGAGCGGAGTAACGCTGGCTGCAGGTAAAGTGCAATTTGTGGAGTTTTTTGCTTACTGGTGCGCGGTCTGTAAGGCCATGGCACCCACCGTGCATGGCCTGGAGGATCTGTATCAAGAGCAGGTTAGCTTCATCTACTTGGATCGAGACGATCCCGCTACCCAGGCGCTGCGAGACCAACTTGGCTATATTTACCAGCCCCACTTTTTCCTGCTCGATGAGCAGGGGCAGGTACTGGGGGAGTGGCGCGGTTATGTGGATGGGCTAGTCTTGCAGCAGGCGATCGTGGAAGCCGTGAAATAGCCGGGTGGCCTTTAACATTGATAGCGGGGTGACTTTGGATAGAAATCTCAAACTAAGGCAAAGAACCCTCAGGCTGCCCATTTAAATGGCTCTGTTACGAGGCATTTGTCCTTGACGTATAGCTGCTCGGGGGTTATAGTATCTTCATCCCTCCCCCTGGGGGAGGGGTAGAGGAGGCAGCATGCAGCATGGCGAACAAGCAAAAAAACGACTGAAGACCATTGAGGGTCATGTCCGTGGCATCCAGCGCATGCTGGAGGAAGGCACCTATTGCATCGATGTGATCCGCCAGATCCAGGCCACCCAATCGGCTTTGAACAAGGTTAGCCAGCTGGTGCTGGAGGAGCATATGCACTCCTGCGTGATCACTGCGGTGCGCGGCGAAAATGCCGACGAGCGCGAACGGGTGTTGAGCGAAATTGCCCAAGTGTATGAAGCAGCCACCAAAGTCTAAACTTGGATGCTGCAATAAAACCCATTAAGGAGAATAAAGAATGAATACAGTTGTTTACAACGTCCCAAAGATCCATTGTGAGCATTGCCTGCACACCATCGAAACCGAACTCGGCGAACTGCCGGGCGTGGAAGCGGTGAAAGCCAACCTGGGCGATCGCAAAGTCATGGTGCGTTTTGGCGAACCGGCTAGCGAAGACCAGCTCAAGGCCACCTTACAGGAAATCGATTATCCAGTTCAAGCTCAGTAACAAGTTTTGTTGTTAATCTAGCTGAACACATATCCCCGTTGCATTAGCAAGGTGATAAATACTAGAAGAGGATTCGTCTCGGAGGTTTCGATGTTTGGACACGGTGGTTGGATGATGAGTAATTGGGGAGGCGGAACGATGGGCGCCTGGGGGGGGCTGATCATGCCGCTGTTCTGGATCGGCTTGATCCTGTTGACAGTTTGGGTGGTGCGCTCGATCGTGGCCGCCAGTGGCCCCAAAGCGGGTTCCTCAACGGCTCGAGAGATCCTCGACCAGCGTTATGCCCGCGGTGAGCTAACCCGCAAAGAATATGAGCAGATAAAAAAGGATATCGGCGCTTAGCGCGCCCACAATACCTGGAGCCGCTAAACGGCTCCAGGTATTCTTTTTAGTTTTTTCCCAATTAGCAGGATATAAAGCAGGCAACCCAATGGATCCCCAGAACCACGAAAAGCATAACGGTCATGACCTGGTTAAACAGGGCCATGAGGAACACACGCATGCCCACGCGCCCGCTGCACACGAGCATGATACAGCGCAGGCGGCCGCGCAGCATGATGAGCATGTGGATCACAGCGGCCACGAGCAGCTTGGTGAGCACACAGACCATGTAGATCACAGCGGCCACGAGCAAATTTTCCGGCAGCGTTTCTGGATCTCGACGCTTTTATCCATTCCGGTCGTATTATTCAGCGAAATAATCCAGGGGTGGTTTGGGTTTTCCATGCCCACTTTTCCCGGGTCCGATTGGATCCCAGCTGTATTTTCCGCCGTCGTATTTTTCTATGGCGGGGTGCCATTCCTTGAAATGGCTGTCCCCGAGGTTCGCAAGCGCCAACCCGGGATGATGCTGCTGATCAGTCTGGCCATTAGCGTTTCTTTTGTTTACAGCCTGGCGGCCTTTTTCTTCGGTTTGGGTGAGGTGTTTTATTGGGAATTAGTGACCCTGATCGACATCATGCTGTTGGGGCATTGGATCGAAATGCGCAGCGTGCGCCAGGCTTCCGGAAGCTTGGCCGAGCTTGCCAAGCTGATGCCTGATGAAG
>DATBWP010000170.1:0-6285 GCA_036514735.1 Anaerolineales bacterium | reverse complement strand
GACCGTAGTGGCTGGGCTGGGTTTGTTTACCCTGGCTTATGGACTGGTCATGTTTGCGGAAACCCAGAATCCGATCATCGTGCTGGCAGCCTTGTTGTTCGGTGGGCTGTTGGGTGAGTGGTGGCAGATCGAGGCCGGGTTGGCCCGTTTGGGGGCCTGGCTGCAAAGCCGGTTCGCTGCTGGCGCCGAGGGCGGCAGTTCCCGCTTCGTGCGCGGTTTCCTGACAGCCTCCTTAGTCTTCTGCATCGGCCCCATGACCATCATCGGCTCTATTCAGGATGGTCTGATGGGCGATTTTCGGTTGCTCGCCATCAAATCCGTCCTGGACGGTTTTGCCAGCCTGGTGTTTGCTACTACGTTGGGGATCGGCGTGTTATTTTCCACGCTGGTTATTTTGATCTTCCAGGGAGGCTTAAGCCTGCTGGCCCAGCAAGCCCAAGCCATCTTCACTGAGGCGATGATCGCCGAACTGAGCGCCACGGGCGGGCTTTTGCTGGTAGGCATCGCTATCAGCAGCTTGTTCGAGTTAAAGCCCATCCGCGTAGGTAATTTTCTACCGGCGTTGATCTTTGCCCCGCTGATCATTGCTATGCTAACTGCTTTAGGAATCCCCTTTATTTTCTAGGGCATGGGCAAAGAAAATCCCCTGTGGAGAAGGGGATTTTGTTTCTATCAGCAATTGCTCCCTAATTGGATTCCGAAACCGCTAAAGTGTCGTCGATCGTTTGTCGTAAAACTTCGATGGATTGGTAACCGGCAAGCACTACCCCGCTGATCACATAACCAGGTGTGCCGGTGATCCCATAGGCCGAAGCCTGGGCATGGGCTTCTTCAATCACCGCCAGCTTTTCATCGCTCGCCAGGCACTGAGTAAACGCAGTGACATCCAGACCATTTACCTGCCGGGCAAACTCAATCACGCGCTCCTCCGTGTAGCCACCAACATTACCGCTGGAAAAGTTTACCGGCGCAAAGATAATGTCGTGGTATTCCCAAAAGTAGTTTTGGTCGGCAGCGCAGTAGGCGCCTTCGGCCGCCTGCAATGACTCTGGGCCTAACAAGCCAACCACCTGAAAAGTGAACCTTACTTTGCCCGTGTTCACATATTCTTCAATGACCGATTGTTCGGTATTGTTGTATGAGTTCAAACAAAACGAACACTGGAAATCGACAAATTCGATCACGGTCACCGGAGATTCGGCCGATCCAAGGCTGACCCCATCCTTCTGGTTATAGGTCACCGAGCGCGGCCCACCAAGCTGTTGCGCAAAGATCAATAAGACAGTAAGGACTACGGCTGCGGCCGCGATGTATACCAGCCACTTGAGCTGGGATTGGCGCTGTTGGGTGCGGCGGCGATCCAACCGTGCCTGGCGTTTACTGCTCTCCATGCTTCAATTCCTCCATTGCTTGTATTACATTCCTATAGACCGGCACCTTTACGTGCCAGCACTTTATCTCATCGGGATGAGGAAGTTTAACAGAGATTTTCCCGCGGACCAGTCCCACTTTGGGTTTCTTTGTTAGGGTTAATCTCTCCGTCGTCGGTTGCCCCCTGAAGGCTTGCCTAGTTTGTGATGGTTTTAATAGCGCCAATGAGCCAATGAATCAGTTCAGATCGAATTGGTACACGGGGAACTGCTCGCCAGTAAGACTGAAAGCCAGTTTTCTGTATAAGGCCAACGAGGGAGCGTTATTATCTTGCGTGTTTACCGTCAGCAGGGTTCCTTTGCGATGCAGCACTTGCAACTGAACGTAGCGCACCAGAGAAGTGGCTAAGCCGCGGCCCTGGAAGCCCGGATGCGTAGCGAGCCTGGCCAGATGCAGCCCTTGCGCGCCCCGAGTGCTGATCTGAAAGGCAAGGATGCGCCCCGTGTCTTCGATCACGGTTGCCAGGCCAGCCTGTTTTAAAGCCAGGCTTACGGCTTCCCTTGAGTTCTGCCAGAGTAGGGCAAAAGCATTGCGGTCGACGTCGACCACACCGTCTACATCGCCTTCCCTCATGGGCCTAAGGTTCGGCGAGGTCCGAGATTCGGCCGGCAAATCAGATGCGTCAGGCCGCCAGGCGAGCACAACGACATTGTGTGTGCGCTTAAATTGGTTGGCAGCCAGCAGGTCACGGAACCAATCTTGAAGCGGAATGGCGGCTGCCTGGCTGACCGGAAGGTCACGGAGCTGGGAGAGCGCAAGAGGCCAAAGAGTTCCCCAGGCCTCATGCAGATTGAAGCGATGGGCTGATGCAAACAAGCGTATCCAGGCAACTCCCGGTGGTTCTGGTGGGCAGGCCAGGGCTGCCAGCAACTCGTCTCCGGATTCGACAATCAGGTAGGGCTTCCTCCCCAACCAATCCAACGGCCCGCGCCAATCCAAATGGCGGTGCACGTATGTTTCGAAGTGCAGCAGGTTAGCCAACCGGCTGCGATCCACTTCGATCGCTGAGCGGGGGCTGAGGACTGCGGGAACAGTCATCATTTTTCTACTTTCTCGGATAATTTGCCATAAAGAATTGGCCTTAAGAAAAGGTCGAGTCTCAAGGCAACTTACCTTTCATGGTGAAGCGTTCTCTATTCAAGAAGGCCCAACAAGCCTTCGGCCAGCGTACGCAGTTTTTCTTTAGAGATTTCCCTGAGGTTTTGAGCTAGCTCCAAATATTGGCGATTTTCAGGATCGGCGATGAATTCTTTGAGGCTGCGCGGCAAGTTGCCTAATTCCTGTTCTGCCCGCTGGTCAGCTATCCATTCGCCGACTGGCCCACTGGTATCAGTGAAATCTTCAATGCTATATCCCAAGCTGTTGGCTAAGTGCTCCAGTTCGGGCAGAGGGACCGGTGTCTCGCCGCTCTCATAGCGGCGGATGCGGCTGGTCGAGATCCCTGTGCGTTCGGCCAGGTTTTTCTGGCTTAGATTCTTTTCGGCGCGGGCTTGGCGCAGGATGGCACCCACCGTGCGGTGGCGCAACCCAAGGAGCTTCTCAGTTTCCAGGTTCTGGGTCGGATGCGGCTCTCCGGAAACGATTTCTTCGGACCAAAAATGGGTGATGGGAACGCGCAAGAAGAAGGCAAGCAGTTCAAGCTCGGGCAACGAGGGTGAATTCAACCCCTGCTCAATGGAGCTGATGGTGCTGCTGGAAACTCCGATCACCGCGCCCACTTCCTTCATGGATTTCCCCGCGGCAATACGGGCATCGCGCAGCAGGACACCTACGATTTTGGAGCGGATGCGGATGGCTTGGTCTTGGCTCATAGTAAGGAACTCCCTGTCATACTTTTAGTGATCCCGAAGGAGGCGTGCTTTCAATAATCCAAATAATGTGCGATCGATTGATCGCCAGGAATTCGCTTTTCTTCAATTCCACCGAACCATCGAGATTAAAGATCTGCACATTGGTGATAGCAAGGAACAACTCGTTGGAATTCAACGCATCTTTTATCCGTTCATTCTCACGGACGTGGAGGTTACCATGGATCCTGTTATGGGTGGTTTGGATAATGACTGGGTATTGCGTTGTGTTAACTAAAGGCCGAAAGCCGCTTTCTTGAGCCCTTTTACGGTCATCCATCGTGTTTCCTGGGCGGCAATGCCCCTAAGGCATCCGATAACCTTCGCCAGAAAGAGTCACTATAAGTTCTGGATTTTTAGGATCCTTTTCCAGTTTTTGACGCAGGCGCGAAATACTCACCCACAGGATCTCCTTTTCTTCACTATACTCTGGCCCCCAAACATTGCGCAAGAGCTCGTCCGCAGTCAGGGTTTTGCCTGCATGGCGGGCGAATTGCAGCAAGAGGCGGTACTCCGTAGCCGAAAGCGAGACGGGTTGGCCGTTGGCGATCACTTCGGCTCGAGCGAAATTGATGCTTAAATCTCCGCGCGTAAACGTGGGTTCCGAAAATTCCGACGTTTGCTTTTGTGCCCGGCGCAATACTGCCTGGACGCGGGCAATAAGCTCGTTGGCCGAGAAGGGCTTGACCACATAGTCATCTGCTCCCAGGTTAAGGCCGCGGACGCGGTGCTCTTCATCCCCTTTGGCGGTCAGCATAATTATGGGAACAGTCGAGAATTCGCGGATGCGTTCACAAGCCTGAAAGCCATCCATCTCCGGCATCATCACGTCCAGTAGAATGAGATGGGGCTTTTCAGCCACGGTCAGATCCACGGCTTCCTTGCCGTTGGTTGCTTTAATCACTTCGAACCCCTCTGTTTGAAGGTTCGCCTCAACCAGGCGCACAAAGCGGGGTTCGTCGTCAACTACTAGAATGCGAGTAACCATAAAATCTCCTGACTAGGCGGGTTGAGGAAGCTTTTGTCGAGGGAGGGTGATGATGAATTCCGCTCCCGCCCCCTTGGCGGACTTCACATGAATTTCTCCATGATGGGCTTTGATAATTTGATCGCAGATATAAAGGCCGAGGCCGCTGCCGCGAACTTTATCTTTGGTGCCGGCGGAACGAAAAAACCGCCTGAATATGTAGGCCAAGTCTTCTTCGGGGATACCGGGGCCACTATCCTGAATGCTGAGCTTCACCTGATCTACAGAAGATTCCATTGAAATCTGTACTGGGCTGTTGGGCGCATATTTGGCCGCGTTCCCCAGGAGGTTGTCAATCACCTGCCCAAGCCGTTTGGGATCTCCCTCTACCAGGTAGTCCGACCCTTTGGTTTTCCAGTGTATGTTCAAATTGGGATAGCGGCTTTGCAAACGTCCAACGTTTTCTTCAACTAACGAAGCCAGATCCACGCTACGGAATTCAACATCAAAGGTACCGGATTGAAGGCGGGAGGAATCCAGCAGGTTATCCACTAATTCGGTAAGGCGATCGGTCTCCTCGTCGATGATCGCCAGAAATTCAAGCTGGGTGGCCGCATCCCAATGCGCGTCTTTGCGCAACAAGGTGGTGGAATACCCCTTGATAAAGCCAAGCGGTGTTTTTAGTTCATGCGAGACGGTGGCAATGAATTCGGACTGCATGCGCGTCAGCCGCCGCTCGGCTTCCAGGTTGGCGACGCGGTCCACCAGGCGCTTATGTTCCATGACCTGGGTAACGTGGGCCGCAATAAACTCGGCCAAGTGTATCTGTTCTTTCGTGAAAGGCGGCCCCCCAAACCTGATGAAGACCAGTGCGCCGATGCACTTGCCGCTTAGCAGCATAGGCAAACCCAGATAAAAGCGCTGTTGCAGCCGATCTGCTTCCGGCTTCGTATCCGGTTGGAAAAGCGAGTTACGCCCACTGGTAAAGGCCTCGTTAGCGGCCACTTCGCCCCAGGCAGAGTCGGCTTCCGAGGAGCGGCCTCGGCCAATCGCGCGGGCAAAGGCTGGTTCCAGGCTGCCCTTCTCGTTCACCAAATAAAGCACGGCATTATCGAAAATGAAGACGGGACGGGCCAGCTTGACGATATTTGCCAGGGCTTTATCAAAGTCCAGGGTTTCAGCTATCGCGCGGCTGATTGCATAAACGGCTTCGAGTTCGTTCGGTTGCAGACTGCTTGCGTCAGGTTTGCGGGTGTTCACGCTGGGCTCTGGGCAACCGGAAGGCTAAATGAAAACCGGCTTCCCTTTCCGGGAAGCGACTCGACGACCAATTTGGTGCCGTGGGCTTCCACGATCCGTTTGGTCAGGGTGAGGCCAATGCCAGCTCCACCCGCCCTGCGGGTGGAAGAACCATCCAATTGATGGAACGGCTCGAAAATGTATGCAACTTTTTCCGAAGGGATCCCCACTCCGGTATCAGCCACAGAAATCAACACACGGCGACCATCAAGGGTGGCGCTCAGGTGCACGCGGCCGCCCTTTTGGTTGAATTTGATCGCATTGTCCAGCAATTGGCCGATTGCCCACTCAATTTTGGTATGGTCAGCCTGAACTGCCGGCAGATTTTCTGGTATCTCGTGGGTTAGGGTAACGGAGGCCGCGGCGGGTTTGGCGCGGGTTTGAGCAATCAATGGGGGAATTAATTGCTGGAGTTGAAAGCGGGCTGATTCCAGATGCAGGCTTTCCACTGTGTCGAAGGACATGAAAAGTAAGTTGTCGATCAGACTGCTTAGCCGATGGTAGGACTTCTTTAAGACATTTACCGCACTGCGTTGCTCATCACTTAATGATCCTAACGCCTCGTCGGAAAGCAGATCAATATAGCCGACCATATGGGCGAGGGGAGTTCGCAATTCGTGGGATACGTTGGAAATGAAGTCGTTTTTCAGGCGGTTTAATTCGGTGAGCTTGTCCAGGGCTTCCTGGAGCTCAGCGGTGCGCTCCTGGACGCGCTGTTCCAGCAACAGGTTGCTTTGGCTT
>DATBWP010000169.1:0-4053 GCA_036514735.1 Anaerolineales bacterium | reverse complement strand
GTCGCTCTATCTGCCCAATCCGCCGGCCTGGGGTTATTGGATGCTGCTCATTCACGTGGTTTTAGCCATGGAGTTGGTGTTGCTGGCTCCCTTTACCAAGTTTGCCCATGTTTTCTATCGCACAGTGGCGCTTTATCTGGCCGCGCTCAATCCGCTTCCTGAAAGAACGGCGGCAGTCGCCGAGCAAACGCCTTAGAGATCTAACCTTTAAAAAGGAGTTTCGTGAGCGAGAAATTGATGATCGTATGCAACGGGGATGAAAGTAAGCATATTATGCCGACCCTGATCTTTGCCGCCTCTGGCCTGAGCCTGGACCATGAGACGCATATCTTCCTTACGCCTGAAGGCTCTAAATGGGCGCTGAAGGGTGAGCTGGAGAAACTGGGGCACCCCAAGGGGCTGCCCGATCCGATCCAGTTGTTCAAAGACGTGCTGGACCTGGGCGGCCACGTCGTGTTGTGCGTGCTGGCCTTGGAGAACAAGGGGATCGATCCCAAGGACCTGCGTGACAGCCGCATCACCATCGGGGAAGCGCCGCCCTTCTTGATGGAAGCCGAAGGCGCGGGTATGACCTTTGTGTTTTGAGCCAATTTCTACGCGAGGTGAGCATGACCGAGGAACTTGGAAAAATGGTAGTGGTGCTTAACCATGATGACGCAAATTCAGTGCTTGCCTCTTTGGTGATGGCCGCCTCGATTGCGACCAGCGGCGAACAGGTGATGTTCTTCGTCCAGCCGGGCGGCGCCAGGATGCTGGCCAAGGGCGAGATGGAAAAATACCAGGGCCTCAAAGGCCAGCCGGATCCCATCCATCTTTACGAGTCGATCCGCACCCTGGATGGCAGGTTCATCCTGTGTGAACTCGGCCTGGATATTTGCGACATCAAGAAAGAGGATCTGCGCGAAGGGGTGGAGGTCATGATGGCCTCATCCTTCATGTTCGAGATCGAAGGAGCCAAGCTCAGCTTTTCCTATTAGGAGGAAGAATGCCGAATACTTTCACAGTCACCAAAACGTTGGACGTGTGCGGGATGATCTGCCCCTACCCGGACATGGATACTCTGGCCACTTTGAAAAAGATGGCCAAGGGAGAGGTCCTTGAGGTCATCCTGGACTACCCTCTATCCCTGGAACGCATCCCGCGCAACCTGATCAAGCAGGGTCACAAATTGCTGAACGTGGAACGCATTGACGGCCCCAAACACCGCATGTTCATCGAGGCGCACGGCCTCAAGTAACCCCGCACTGAGAGCTAAGAGAACTCACATCTGAACCTAGCTCCCTGGGCCAGCACCCTCTCCTATCCGCGCTCAATGCACCTGCTGGGATGCGATTGACATCATTTAGAGGAGACCTCATGGATCTTATCGTTCTTTCCGGTTTAGGCGTCGGCCTGGTCTTTGGCTATGCGCTGCAACGCGGACGTTTCTGCATGAATTCCGCTTCCCGCGATGCGCTGCTGCTCAAGGACTACACGCTGCTGAAGGCAGTGGGCGTGGCGCTGTTAGTCGAGATGATTGGCTTTGCCCTTTTGGAAGTCACCGGCCTTCAGGCCACCCTGCCGAAACCCTTCTTCTGGGGCGCCAACCTGGTGGGCAGCTTCACTTTCGGCGTGGGCATGGTGCTGGCTGGCGCCTGCGCCAGCGGCATAACCTACCGCGCCGGTGAAGGCATGGTAAGCGCCATCGTGGCCGCGATTGGCTTAAGCGTTGCCGCTTACTACACCTCGACCGAGGGTGGTTTCTTGAATCCGATTGCCACTAACCTGCAATCCAGCACCGTCATCAAGACGGCAGAGGGAGCCAACCTCACGGTGGCAAATCTGCTGGGCATTCCCTACTACATCCTGGCTCTGGGCATTGCCATCGTAGCGATTGTGGTATGGGTGCTGCTGGCTAAGCCCTTTAGCCTGGAAGCCACCAAGGCAATAGCCAAGGCACAGAAGGGAAGCTCCGCAGGTTGGGGATGGATGACCACTGGCATCATCATCGGCCTGATCGCCATCGTGGCTTTCCCACTGTCTGTGGCAGCCGGGCGACCTTCCACCATAGGCATCACGGATGGTTGGATTGGCCTGCTGAAAGCTATCTTCCTAGGGGGAGCCTGGGGTTGGGCGCCATTGCTCATCATCGGTATCATCGTGGGCGCCCTAGTGGCGGCGGTGGTTAACAAGGAATTCAAGTTCCGCGTGCCTTCCTTGAGAATGCTGGTCCAGGTGTTCATTGGCGGCCTGCTGATGGGCTTTGGGGCGGTGTGCTCAAGCGGCTGCAACATCGGCCATATCCTAAGCGGGCTACCGCAGTTGGCAATCGGCTCCATCGTGGCCACCGTGGCCATTGTGGCCGGCGCGTGGCTGACGGCTTACCTGATCTTCAACGTGTTCCGCAAGAGCCCGGCTGTCTAGAGCTGACGGAGAAAGTGTAAAAACAGGCGCCTCACACAAGGCGCCTGTTTTTATTTTTCTTTGCAATGCGTTGAGGGAAGACTCGGTTTCGCCAAGGTACACTTCTCCGGATAGATAGCGGGGAGGGGCCTGCAAGTGAGGTGTATGCGACGCCTTTAGATGCAGGCGAGGGACATGTAACATGTAATGTGTAACATGGCGACACACAGGGTTGTTACATGTGGTGGCTTTACACATAGACAGGCCTATTCATCACGGAAAAAATCTGCTCATTCACTCGCATAAAGACCCCCACGAGGCGCTTTGCACCGCGGCTTGCCCAGCTGTCCACGACTAGCAGAAGGACAAGTATTAGGGCTAATTAACCATGGAATGAGGGGATTGTGGGGAAAGAGCCAGGGATGTCAAGGTATGGTGGGTTGGACTGGGACGTTAAAAAAGCAAGGAGGGGAATGGCTAGGGCGTTTTGGAACGTAATTCGATGATAAGGATGGATTCTTCACGGCGCACGGTTTGCATTCAGCAACCTTAGTTTGCTCAGAATGACGCCGAGTGTTGTAGAAATCCAGCATGCTGGGCTGTATGGAATTGCAGGTCGAGTTAGCTAATTCAACATAGTTGGCTTCTATTGGAACACTGCCCAACGTGAAGCATCTCCCTGGAACGAGCGGGAGATTCAAAATTGGAGAAGTAATAATTCAGGCCAGCACTAATTGTTCGGGCAGGGAAAGCAGATCGGCATTCTCCGGCGCGTGAATAAAGCTCCAGAATACATCGCTGGGCCGGTGAGCGGCGCCCACGCGTTTGCGAAGCATGTAAACAGAGCGCCGCAAATTGAGATCTTCGATGGCGACCTGGGCAATGGATCCTTGTTTTATCGACTGAATTACCGCCAGTGAAGAAACAAACGAAACGCCATACCCGGCGGCGACAGTGGCGACGATGGCTTCGGCGTTGCCCAATTCCATAAGCAGACGCAAGTCGTCCAGGCCAATATCATGCTTGGACAGCTCCGCCAGGACCACGCGACGCGTCCCGGATTCCTCTTCGCGGATAAGCAGCGGTTCCTCCAATAGTTCCTGGGGCTCTATGGTTGCGCGTCTTGCCCAGCGATGGCCGGCCGGGACAATAAAGCTGATATTGTCCTCAAAGAAGTGTTGAGTTTCAAAATTGGGATCGGCAATCTCGGAACTAACCACGCCGACATGAGCCTCACCTTGCATCAAATCCAGGGCGGCGCGTTCGGGCTTACAGGTGAGAATGCGCGCCCGGATGTTGGGGTAGCGGTTGCAAAAACGGGCCACGATCTGGGGCAGGATGTATTTTCCCGAGGTAGTGCTGCAAGAGATGCGCAGCTCGCCGACAATATCCTCTTCCAGGGAGTTCATCATGTCTTTCAGATTGATGAAATCCTGCATGAGCCGGCGGGCCCAGGGGCGCAGCACGCGGCCGGCCTCGGTCAACTCCAGCCCGGTGTTGCTGCGGGTGAACAAGGCGACCCCCAGTTGCTGTTCGAGAATCTTGATTTGGTGGCTGACGCTGGGCTGGCTAAGGTGAAGGGTCTTGGCAGCTTCGGAGAAGCTAAGGCTATCGGCGGCACACAGGAAGGTTTCTATCTTGTCGGCATCCATAGTTAAGGCCTGCCATAAG
>DATBWP010000168.1:0-3241 GCA_036514735.1 Anaerolineales bacterium | reverse complement strand
CCAGCCGCTCTCAATCGGGTCCGCGGACTTCATCGAGCAGATTCGCGAGCAGGCCGAGTTGGCCATCCGTGATGCCGATGCGGTGCTTTTCGTGGTGGATGTAGAAGACGGCGTGACTCCCGCCGATCTGGAGGTGGCCCAGATCCTGCGCAGCCGCCAACGCAAACTGGCTGGCGGATTGCATCCGCCGGTTTTCCTAGTGGTCAACAAAGTGGATTCCAACAAAAGGCGAGACCTGGTGCCCAGTTTTTATGAACTGGGCATGGGCGAGCCGTATCCCATCTCGGCTTTGCATGGCACCGGCACAGGTGACTTGCTGGATGTGCTGGCAGCCGCTCTCCGGACCACTCAAGCCGAACAGGTGGAAGAGCTGGAAGAAGACCTGGCCATTGCCATCCTCGGCAAACCGAATGCGGGTAAATCCACGTTGTTCAACGCTCTGGTGGGTGAGGAACGCGTCATCGTCAGCGAAGTGCCCGGCACGACCCGTGATGCGGTGGACACTGTGCTGGATTGGGAGGGTTTGCGGATGCGCCTGATCGATACAGCCGGACTCAAGAAGCGCGGCAGCATCCAGCCCGGCGTGGAGAAGTACAGCAGCATCCGCACCATGAAAGCCATCGAGCGCGCCGATGTCGCCTTGCTGCTTATCGATGCGCTGGCTGGCCTCACCGCTCAGGACGCGCATATCGCCGGCTATATCCAGGAGTCCTGGCTGAGCGCGGTGATCCTGGTGAATAAATGGGACGAGGCCAGGAAAGCCGACCGCACCGTCGAGCAATTCACCCAGGAGATCCGGCGCGCCTTGAACTTTATCCCATATGCGCCGCTGCTCTTTATTTCTGCCAAGACGGGGCAGGGAGTAGAGCAGGTGCTGCCCACTGCCGCGCGGGTGGCCGAAGAACGCCTTGTCCACCTGAGCACCTCGCAGCTAAACAAGATCCTGGGGGCCGCCCAGGATTACCAACCGCCGCCGGGCAAGGCGGGGCGCTCATTGAAGATCTATTACGGCACCCAGGTGCGTACCGACCCGCCTACATTTTTGATCTATGTGAATGATTACAAACTAGTCCACTTCACTTATCAGCGCTACTTGGAGAATCGCATCAGGCAAGCCCACAGCTTCCTGGGCACCCCGCTCAGGCTTGTGTTCAAGAATCGCGAATAGAGGCGCCTTAGGCGCCTCTATTGTTTCGGAGAAAGCATCAAACCTATTTAGCCTAAACAGCCGCCCTACGCCCCATCAGCAGGGATACCAGGAACAGGATGAGGAAGAGGGCGAACAATAGCTTGGCTAGGCCTGCCGCGGTTCCTGCAATCACACCGAACCCCAGTATGCCAGCGATGAGGGCAATAATCAGGAAAGTGAGTGCCCAACTAAGCATGGTCAAACTCCTTTCTGGGAAGGTTTTCCCGTAGCTTTGGCTTAATTCGACCAACGGCAGGCTGCCTCGATTTGTTACTGCTTGACAGTGGCTCCCTCTTGTGCTATCCTAGTTGCATAGAACATGTTGGTACATGTAGGTATACATATCCTATGACGACACCAAATAAGGCCCAAGCTGGCAAACCACTTTATCAAGTGGTGGCGGACGCCATTTTGGACCAGATCCGCTCTGGCACCTTGAAATCCGACCAGCGCATCCCTTCCGAAAGCGAGCTGGGTGATCAATTTGGCGTTGGCCGCAATACCGTGCGCCATGCCCTTGCCGATTTGGCCGCCCGCGGGCTCGTAAAGACCGTGCAAGGGGTCGGCAGTTTTGTGGCCGGCGAACGGGTGAGCAAGACGGCTGAATATTTATTGGGTTTCACCCAGGAAATGCAGTTGCAAGGCAAGCGAGTCAGCAGCGACGTTTTGGAAGCGGCCGTGGTGCGCGCCGATCCTTTCCTGGCTCGCCGGCTCCAGATCCAGTTGGGCGGTGAGGTGGTTTACCTCTTGCGTGTGCGCCTGATGGATGGGCAGCCTACAGCCATTGAACGCGCCTATTTGCCCCACGAACTTTGCCCGGGCATTCTGGCCAATGATTTTTCTTCAGCTTCCCTCTACCAGGTGCTGGCAGAGCAATATGGCCACCGGCCGGACCATGCCGAGCAGGAGATCGAGGCCAGCCTGGCCACGCCCCAGGTGGCCGAGTTGCTGGGACTCGATCTGCCCGCGGTCGTCTTTGTTTTCCACCGCCAGACCCAGTTGGCCGATGGTCGCGTGATCGAATATGTCGATTCGGAGGTACGCGCTGACCAATTCCGTTTTTACACTAACCTGAAATTGCACGCGCCCGTTCAAGATTTTGCCTTTCGGCGCTTGCCTAACCGGGCGCCGGTTAGCAGCGAATAATCTAAGACCATGACCGCTATGTCAGAAGCAGAAATCCAACAGATCGTTGCCCAGGTGATGACTCGCCTGAGTCCTATGGCTTCCCCGGCCATTGGCCTGGGCAGCAGACGGGTGGCCATCGGCGCGGACCACGGCGGCTTCACTCTGAAGGGTGAGATGCTCTCCTATTTGAAAGAGCAGGGCTATGAGGTATTGGATTGTGGCACGTACAGCACAGACTCGGTGGACTACCCCGATTTTGCCGAGGCAGTCGCCCGTAAAGTTTCTTCCGGGGAAGCTTGGCGCGGTATTGTCATTGATGGTGCCGGCATAGGTTCCTGCATGGCTGCCAACAAAGTGTCGGGTATACGCGCCGCCATGTGCTATGACCATGCCACCGCGGTCAACAGTCGCGAGCATAACGACGCCAACCTGCTTACCCTGGGCGCCGGCCTAATCGGCGTGGCATTAGCCAAGCAGATCGTGTCAGCCTGGCTGCACACCGAATTCGGTGGCGGCCGCCACGCTAACCGCGTAAACAAGATCATGGCCCTCGAGAGGCAAACTTATGCTCGATAACCAACGCGTCCGCCACATCGTTGAGATCGTCACCCGCGAAGTTCTGGTAGCTCTGGCGGAAGACGAAAAGCACCCAGCGCGCCAACACGGCGAGCACTGCACCAAAGAGTGCGCCGATGGGATTTGCGTTCAGACCTGTTACGACCATGTGGGCAAGGTGATCAGCGCCGGTGCCGAGCGGGTCAGCTCCACTTTGGGCGGCATCCCTTCTGACCCCAGCGTAGCCAAGCTCATCGACCACACTTTGCTCAAGCCCGATGCGACCCCCGACCAGGTGGCTCAGCTTTGTTATGAAGCCCGCACCTACGGCTTCGCTTCTGTTTGCGTTAACCCCAGCTACGTAAAACT
>DATBWP010000167.1:0-2695 GCA_036514735.1 Anaerolineales bacterium | reverse complement strand
CAGGTGCTTCACCGCCCATTAGAGCCCACATGCTATAATGCCGCGCCCATGATCGGCACCCTGACCCCAGACGTGCTCATTTCGCGCATTATCGTGCTGGTGATTGCTTTCACCGTGCACGAATTTGCGCATGCCTTGATGGCGGATTGGTTCGGCGACGACACCCCCCGGCGCCAAGGCCGCCTGACGCTCAATCCTCTGGTGCACCTTGACCCGCTTGGTTCGCTGCTGCTCTTGGTGGCCGGCTTCGGCTGGGCGCGTCCGGTGGAGATCAATCCCCTGGCGCTGGAGCGGCGCTCGCCTGCCGCCCCTATGCTGGTGGCGCTGGCAGGGCCGGCTTCCAATCTGTTGCTGGCCGTAGTGGGAGCGCTGCCACTGCGCTTAGGCCTTGTCCAGTTTTCGTTTCAGACCTCGGGCTGGCTGCCGACGGTTGACCAGGTGCTAAGTGACTTCGTGTTGATCAACCTGGTGTTGATGATCTTCAACCTGATCCCGGTCTTCCCGTTGGACGGGGAAAAGATCCTGCATTTCTTTTTGCCACCCTCGGGCAAAGCTGTATTGGAAAACCTGCGCGCCTATGGTTCGCTTATTTTGTTGGGGCTCATTTTTTTGTTGCCCAGCGTGGGGATCAATTTGATCCAGGATGTTGTGTTGGGGCCGGCCCTGGCTATTGGCAGATTCCTGGTGCTCGGCGCCTAAGGCTCCAGCCTAACTTCCACGCTTTTGACCGCCCAGGTCACCCCGCCAACTCGCAAAGAAACCCTCACTTGCACCCATTCAGGGTTTTGCAAACTGTACGCCAAGACGGTAGTGAATGTCCCGGTTTCGCCCTGTGTTGATTCTGGATATACGTCGTCCGACGTCAGCACGCGCCCTTCTCTGGTGATCAACTGGATATTCAGCGGCCCGTAAGGAGCGCGCACCAGGCCGGACACGGGGAGTTGGCCACCTTGAATGGCAGCTTCCGCCTGTGGGGAATTGAGCGCCAGTCTCTCCTGTGTGTTGCCGGGCGCTAATAGGCTTTCACCTTCGGTGAGCAATTCCACTTGGATAGAGTCCAGTTCTTGCAGGCGGCCGTAGTCGTTTTCCAGGCTAAGGACGAGACGCCCTCTCTCGGAAGAAGCGGGGACCTCGAAAGCCAGCTCCAGGTTCAACTGGCCGCTGTCAGCGGTGCGTAGCAACTTACGCAGCATCAAGCGATTGTCACTTCCGTATAACTCGACGCGCACAACGGTTGTTTCCGCAGGAATTTGGGCTTGCAGGTGAATGGGGGAAATGAGCCGGGAACCCTCCCCCGGGGCAATAATACGAAGGCTGTCAAAATTAATTGCAGAAATATCTGTATTTGCAACATTAGTTGCTTGCGAAAGGGTAGCGGTCGGGCTGCTTTGCGCTGCAGCTATCTCCGGAAAGCTGGGATTGATTGAGACTCCGGTGCAGGCGATTAAGAGAGGAGCAACCGCTGAAACAGCGGCCAGCACAAACAGGCTACGGACGATACGCCCAGGCGGTCTGCGCACGTCAGGACAAAGACGACCAAACCTCGAGTTTGTTGCGCACCCGGCGGATAACTTCATCGGTGAAGGCGGTGGTGCCGAGCCCTCCGCCCAGGTCCACGGTGGCCAGGCCGCCGTGGATGGCTTCGAAGACCGATTCGTAGATGGCGCGTGAAACTTGTTCGGGGGCGCGGCCGGGTGCATAACTGAGCAGGGCAGCCAGGGCCAGGATCATGGCCATCGGGTTGGCTACATCCTTCCCTTGCAGCGCCGGTGCGGTGCCATGGGGCGCCTCAGCCATTACCGCTTGGATCTGCGTTGCGCTCTCGTCGAAGGCCAGCACCAGACTTTCCGAGCCGGCGATGCTGCCGAACATCTGCAAGATGAGGTCGGAGAGCAGGTCGCCATCGCGGTTGAGCGCAGGGATCACCAGCGCTTCGCCCCCAGACTGCAAGAGCATGGCCAGGGTGGCGTCGATAAGCATGGGGCGGTAGGTCACTTCAGGATAGCGATTTGCGGCGGCGTCCAACTCTTCTTTGAACATGCCTTCATAGATCGGGCTGACCGTATATTTCGGCCCACCGAACACGATGGCATGGTTCTTTTGCGCGTAGAGAAAACTGAACTCGGCCACGGCGCGACAAGTGGAGCGGTAGATCTTAGAGGTGCGGTAAGCCACCTCATCGCCCGCCTCCGTTTCGCGCCACTCCTTAGCGCCGTACGCATCCTGCACAGCCATACGTGCCACAGCGATGGGCGCATGGGCGCCAGCCACCGGCAGCACATGCGGGATGCGGCGCCCGGTGCGCAGGATCACTTGGGCGCCGAGGTCTTGGCGAATGATGGCGTTGGGGCTGCCAACGCCATCGGTTTGTTCGGGAGTTATGGTGGCAGCCTTCAAGCCCAGTTTGCTCATCAACATGGCCTGCCCGGCGGCGTGCACCACGGCGTTGTTTGTGGCGCGGCGGTTCGTCAGGCTGAGGTCGAAATGCTCCAAAGCGAAATCCAAACCCGCCACAGTCGGGTCGGCCAGGCGCAAAGCTTGCTGCAGCAGTTCTTCACCGGTCTGGTCGCCGTGCATGACGACGATATGGATGGGTTCAGGTTTGGGGCGCGTACTCACGAATGACCTCTAACAAAGTTTGCAAACGTACGGGTTTTTCCAGAGTAGCCACCGCGCCGCGGGCTTTGGCTTCGGC
>DATBWP010000166.1:0-2949 GCA_036514735.1 Anaerolineales bacterium | reverse complement strand
AACAGGACCAGCCCTTGTTGCCAGCTAATCGATTTTTGCAGGGTCAGCACCGTGCCTTCCAGCCAGCGTTGCGGGCGCAGCCACATGACGAAAAGCATCACCACCATGACAGCGCCGATCACGCGTTCCATCATTTCTTCGTCCAAATTGACAGCGATCGAAGCGCCTACCAGGGAGCCGAAGATGGCAGGGATGCTCAGGATGAGGGCGCCGCGTAGGTCCAGCACGCGGCTGCGGTTGAAGCTAAGCCCGGCGACGATGTTCTGCAGGATCACTCCGATGCGGTTGGTGCCGTTGGCAACGGTGGCGGGTAGCCCTAGGAAAATAAGTACCGGCAGCGTGATCAAAGAGCCGCTGCCTGCCAACGTGTTGATGACGCCGGCAAGGAATCCGGCCAGGGTTAGCAGGAGGTAGAAATACCAGGGCATAGCCTAAGGAGTCAGCAGGCTGCGCTGGAGCTGCAGCAGGATGTTTACGAAGACTTCCAGATCACTGAGGGCGGCAAAGCGCCGGTCAGCATCCAGGTCCGCTTTTGCCAGGGCCAGCCTTTCTTCCAGGGAAGCGATGGTATTCGCATAATCGTCGCCTAATTCCGAACTGAGCAAAGCGATCGTTCGGCTGGTGTTGAGCAAGGCGGCGGCGGCCTCCTCGGCATGAAGGCGGTTGAGCTCGTAGCGAGCGGTGTTGGCGTCTACCAGCAAGCTAAGCACCTCGCGTTGGGGCTTTACGGATTCTAGGTCAGCTACCTGGGCTTCCAGGGTGGCGACGTGGTCTTGGGACGCGACCAGCTGGGTCTCAAGCTGGCTGATCTGGTTGGCCTGGGGAGAGATGAGCAGGAACCAGAGCAATAGGACGGCTAGAGCAATGGCTAGTAATCCAAGCAGGGTTTTACGGCCCCATGCAACCAGCGGGGACTCCCTATCCCCGCCGAACATTTCCTTTTTCTTTAGCCCAAGATCATCATCTGACATAAGTCCTCCGCGGAAAAATCAAGGCCATTGTACATTAAACACGCACACCCTTTTTTCGGTCGCAGGTGGATACCACGACTCAGTAGGGGCGTTCCAACATCACCATTGTTTCTTCTACTTTTTTTCTTTGTTTATAGAAATCTAACCTGTTGTTTATTGGGAATGCGATCTGGACATAAATGAAATGGGTTCTAAGTGGGCGAGGGATTTTGGTGCCTAGTTTTATGATATACTTTCGATAAGTATTATTATCGCAAATATAAATCCAGCAAAAGTCAGCCTAAAATTCAGCGCAGGTTGCCTCTCAATACTAGAATGGACTATCCCTACCAAGCGCGAGGATTTACCTATGCAGACTGTAGTTAGAGTAGCTCTAGGTGTTTTCATCGGTATGTGGGCCTTCCTGATCTCTCTGCTTCTGGCCGGCAAGATCTTTGGAGCTGCCCTGTTAGGTTTACTAATCTAATTGGACCTTCTGTTTCACCAGGTTTTGCTTCGGGATGCTGGATGGCTGCGGAAGCCAGGTAAAAAATTTTGCGGAGCCAGCAATTGCTGGAAAAATTTTCCATAAACAAAATGGGCTGCACTTGCAGTCTTTTTTGTTTGCGATAACTGTTACTCGTCCCCTATAATACAAATCGCTATGGGCGCAAAGGCAGTTACTATCCAACAGGCGATGGACCGCTATAGCGATAGCGTCAACTTAGCCCGATCTGAAAATACGGCCATCACCTACCGCAAGGCCCTGGCTGCCTTTGGCGAGACCTTGCTGGCCAGGAAGTTGGATCCTGCAAAGGCGCCTATATCCGCACTCACCGAAGACGCTGTGGCCTGGTTTGCCACAGCACAAAAGGACCTATCCGCGGCCACCGAACGCTTGCGCCTGACTGCCGTGGCCGGTTTCTACGAATTCCTGGCAGCGGAAACGTTGGCCGAACCCAATCTACCGCGTGTGCGATTGTTGATCCGCCAACGCGGACGCCGGCCGGGCCCCAGGCTGCCGCAATTCCCGCGCGACGCCATAGAACAAATGGTCGAGTATGCCAAAGGTTTGGCGGCCGCCCCATTCCAGGAGGAGATCGACCATCTGCGAAACCTGCGCGACCGCGCCTTTATCATCACCCTGGCGGACACCGGTTTGCGCGTGCATGAAGCCTGCGACTTGCGACGTGGTGATCTGGATTGGAACGAAGGCAAGGCCATTATCATCGGTAAAGGCAACCGTCAGGCCGTAGTTCGTTTCTCCAAGCGATCGTTGCAGGCGTTAAAGGACTATCTAAATGCGCGGGCTCCGATCGATGGAAGCACGGGAAAGCCTTTGTCCACGCTGCCTGTATTTGCGCGGCACGATAAGGGAGCGGGCAAACTAGTGAAAACCATGACACCGACTACCGGGCGGAACATCATCGCCCAGCGCGTGCGCGAGGTACTGGGCGAACTGGCGGCGGGCAGCATCACGCCCCACTCCTTCCGCCATTATTTCGTCACAACTGTTCTAAGGGCTTCCGGTGGCAACCTCAAACTTGCCCAGGAGCTGGCCCGGCATCGCAATATTCAGGTGACACAGCGATACGCGCATCTAAGCGACGATGAACTCGACCGCGGTTATTTCGAAGTCTTCAAATAAAAATTGGAGTTTTATATTCTGGTGAAGGTAAGTTGAGGATTTATTGGGAAGTTTATGGCTATGCGCACTCGCTTCATCATTGGTCGCTCTTGCGACTCGGCGCACTGTATAATCCCATGCTCCACATAAAATGCCTCGAGAATTTCTGCTCATTTTCCTACTGATCCTCATCAACGGCTTCTTTTCCGCTATGGAGATGGCGCTGGTCACCTCGCGCCGGCATCGTTTGCGCAATCTGCAAAAAAGGGGGAAGAAAGCCGCGCAGGACGTGCTGCAAGTCAAAGAAAAACCCGGTCATTATCTTGCCACTGTGCAAGTGGGCATCACCCTGGTTGGTTCGCTGGCTTCGGC
>DATBWP010000165.1:0-2174 GCA_036514735.1 Anaerolineales bacterium | reverse complement strand
GTTGCCTTGCTGGCCCCCCAGTTGCCAAACGCGGTTACCTTTTTTGTTGCGACGTTTAGTATGTTCCCTTTCGTGGGCAACTTCGTTTTCGATTGGTTGGCGGCCGCTGGTTGGCTGCGGTTCAAAAAGGGTGCGCAACCTGGAGGGGCTTGGCTGGCCTTGTCCGACTGGGGCTCGGTCTTTGCGCGAGTCGCCTTGGCGGTTTTTTTGACATGGCGGATATTGGGCGCGCAGGCAGGCGTTTACGTTGTTCTTGATGTGATCCTTGGCCTGGTCTTGCTATTTGGGCTGGCCGGGCGCACCGCCGCCTTTGCCCTGCTGGTGGAAACGGGCTTTCGTCTGCAGAATGAGCCGGTACAGGCCCGGGATTTCGCCATACTGTTTGTGGGTCTGATCTTGCTTTATCTGGGAACCGGCACGTTTTCGTTGCGCCCGTTAAAGGAAGGCGGGATCTTCCAGCATTGGGGAATCAGACGCCGGGCATGAAATCAAGCCGCGTTCAACTAGCCCTGCTGTGGGCTGCCCTGCTCGTCGTAGCCGTCTCCCTGCTGATCTGGAGCCTGCAAGGCGTACCGTTTGCAGATCTCGGCCGCGTGCTCTCGGCGCTGCAACCCCGGCAGATCCTGCTGTTGCTCCTGGTCAACATAGCTATCCTGCTGCTCTTTCCTTTACGCTGGGACCGCATCCTGCGCGCCCAGGGGTATCGGATCTCCTATCTCACACTGGCGCGTTATCGGCTGCTGGGCTTCGCAGTCAGTTATTTCACCCCCGGGCAGCACTTTGGGGGAGAGCCCGTGCTGGTGCTCTATCTAAAAGATCGTCAGCAGGTGCCAGGCAGCGCCGCGCTGGCCTCGGTCACGCTGGATAAGGTCATTGAGCTATTTGCCAATTTCGCCGTGCTCGCCCTGGGGTTGGCGGCCTCGCTTTCCACCGGGATGATGGCGAGGCTGCCCCTAGCGCAGGCCTTGCCGATTTCAATGGCTCTCCTCTTATTGCCCGCCCTGTATCTCTCGGCGGTAGTTGGCGGCAAGCGACCATTTGGTGCGATCTCCAGGGGCTTCTCTGGTCGTACGGTAAAAGGTATCCGGGAAGCTGAGCGTCAATTGGGGACGCTGGCCCGCAAACAGCCCGCCCTGCTGTGGCAGGGCTTGGTGATCGCCGCGCTGGTGTGGGTGGCGCAGATCTTCGAGATCTGGTTTTCGGTGCGCGTGCTGGGCTTGAGCTTGTCTGCTATGGAACTCACGCTGGTCGTCGTGGCCGGGCGCATCGCCTTGTTTGCGCCGACCCCGGGGGCTCTGGGCGCCCTGGAAGGCAGCCTCATCCTGGCTATGCAGAGCCTTGGCTATGGTGGAGCCTATGGATTGAGTCTGAGTTTTCTGATCCGCGCCCGCGATATTATCTTTGGTCTCGTAGGACTGCTGCTGGCCGGGTTTGGTGATAAACCGGCTCTTAACCATAGATAACCTCGAAAGACCCAAGGCCTATGGTAGGATTTGGCATGCAAACGGGCGGGCAGTCCGTAACAAAGAATGGGGTGGAGCACTTGGTGGCGGCGCGCTTGCCCACCCGCTATGGCCTTTTTGAGATTCATCTTTATTTCAATAACTTGGACACTAAGGACTACATTGCCTTGGTGATGGGTGACCTCGAAACTGAGGAGCCTGTATTGGTGCGCGTGCATTCCGAGTGCCTGACGGGCGAGGTCTTCGGTTCTGCGCGCTGCGATTGCGGGGAGCAGCTGGCGCGCAGTCTGCAAATGATCTCGGACGCGGGCCGGGGCGTGCTGCTCTACATGCGCCAGGAAGGCCGCGGCATCGGCTTGGCGGATAAGCTGCGCGCCTACAACTTGCAAGACCAAGGCCTGGACACAGTCGATGCCAATTTAGCCCTCGGTCACCAGGCAGATGATCGCCACTACGACTTTGCTGCGCTGATGCTGAAGGACCTGGGGGTCGCCAGAATCTCTCTGCTTACCAACAATCCTAACAAGGTGGAAGAATTACAGACACTAGGCATCCAGGTGGTTGAGCGTCTGCCTTTGGTGGGGGAAGTGACACCCGAAAACGAACGCTACCTGCTGGCTAAGGCGGAGCGCTTGAAACATTTCCTCGATCTGCCTGAACATGACGGCTCCCAAAATGGGGCTTCTTGAAGACTGGCTAGAGTCCGCACCA
>DATBWP010000164.1:0-4580 GCA_036514735.1 Anaerolineales bacterium | reverse complement strand
TACGGCAGTACCGTCAAGGTCAAGCTGCGCTGGCCAGATTTCACCACCATCACGCGTCAAAGTACCTTGCCCAAACCGACCGATGACCCAAAACAGATCGAGCAATTAGCGCTAGAAATATTCAACAAAAACTGGAAGTCCGGGCGCAAAATTCGTCTGCTGGGTGTGGGTGTGAGCAACCTGGGGCCGCCCGGCCGGCAACTGGTGCTGTGGGATTGGAATCCAAAGGATGCCGCTAAACAAGAACGCTTGCAGCAAGCCATTCAGACTCTGCAAGCGCGCTACGGAGAGACGGCGCTCAGCAAAGCCAGCCGCCTAAAAGATCCCCAATGAGCGCGTTAACTATCGGTACCTTACGCGAGCAGCAGCTGCACGCCGCACTCAAGCATTGGTTGGCGCAGCCTGGTGACCGTTTCGAGCAGCTTGTCGGCGATTTCCACATCGACATCCAACGAGAAACGCTGCTAATCGAAATCCAGACCGCGCATTTTTCCTCTTTGCGCAAAAAACTGGGCAAACTGCTGGAAGAGCATGCCGTGCTCTTGGTTTACCCCATCCCAGAAACCAAGTGGATCGTGCGCCAAACAAAAAGGGGAAGAAGGCTTACCCGCCGGAAATCGCCCAAACGCGGCCGCATGGAAAATCTTTTCGACGAATTGCTCTATATTCCCGAACTTGCCCGCCATCCCAATTTTCGCCTCTGTGTGCTGCTCACTGACCAGGAAGAAATCTGGCGGGACGATGGCGGCGGCTCCTGGAGGCGAAAACATTGGAGCATCGCTGACCGCCGTTTGCTGGAAGTAACCAGGCAGATGGAATTTAACCAAGCCAGCGATTACCTGGCGCTGATCCCGGCCGGTCTCAGCGCGCCTTTCACCCACCGGCAACTGGCCGCGGCGCTCAAAGCCCCGCTCTGGCTGAGCACGCGCATGAGTTATTGCCTGCGGAAAATGGGCTTGCTGGAGGAGCGTGGTAGGCAAGGCCGTGAGCTTTTATTGGCTCCAGCAGGGGTCCCTAATGCGGCCAGGTCGGCATGACGCAGGAGCTTAAAGTCGACGGCATCACATTTAATCTTGGGGGCTATTCAGGCGAGATCCAAACATGGATTAGCAAGGCTGACCAAGTCAAATTAGTCGAGCGCATCTGGAAGCGCGACCATACGTTGTGGAAACCTGACCCGATGGAGATCGGTAATCGTCTTGGCTGGCTGGATGTGGCTACGCGCATTAAGCCTGAGATCCACTTACTCCAGGCTTTTGCCCATGAAATCAGACAAGGTGGGATCAGCAAGGTTTTGCTATTGGGCATGGGCGGGTCTAGCCTGGCGCCAGAGTTGTTTTCCAAAGTATTCGGCGACAGCAAGGCCGGTCTGGCTCTCGAAGTGCTGGATAGCACTGACCCACAAGCTGTGAGGACAAAAACCCAGACGCATCCCCCCAAAGAGACGCTTTATATTGTTTCAAGTAAATCAGGCAGCACGGTGGAGACTTCTTCGCTGTTCAAGTATTTTTATAACCGCACCGTTGCTGAACTTGGCGACAAGCTAGGCGGGGCACACTTCATCGCTATCACCGATCCAGACAGCGGTTTGGCAAAGACCGGTGCCCAGCTTGGTTTCCGTCGAATCTTTTTAGCCGATGCCAACATCGGCGGGCGTTATTCCGCCCTCTCCCATTTTGGTCTGGTGCCCGCCGCGTTGATCGGGGTTGACCTGGCCGCTTTGCTGGATAGCGCCGAAAATATGGCTGCCCGCTGTAAAAATTCGCGGGTGAGCGAAAACCCGGGTGCCTTACTGGGTATTCTTCTCGGTTGCCTGGCGGCCAAAGGTCGCGATAAAGCCACTTTCGTTTTGCCGGCCTCAATAGAAAGCTTCAGTGATTGGGTCGAGCAGCTTCTGGCCGAGAGCACAGGCAAGCAAGGCAAAGGGATAGTTCCCATCGTCTCGGAACCAAAGCTTACGATAGAAAGCTATGCGCAAGACCGCGTATTTGTGGCCTATAGCCCGGAATCTACGGGACGTGGAGGACACCCAACAATCTCCCTAAGCTGGCAAAACGACAATGAACTGGGCGCTCAATTCTTCCTGTGGGAATTTGCCACCGCAGTGGCTGGTTGGGTGTTGGGCATCAATCCGTTCGACCAACCTAACGTGGAGGAAGCCAAGGTCCGCACCCGCCACTTCCTCGCTGAATACAATAAGGTCGGCAAGCTGCCGAAAAGCCAGGCGCAACCGCTAAACGCACAGACTTTGGATAGTTTCCTAGGCCGCGTTGCAGTAGGCAGCTATATCGCCTTGCAGGCTTATGCTGCTCCCAACCCCCAGTTGACTGAAGCCCTGCAAGGCCTGCGCGAAAAGCTGGCCAGCAAATACAAGTTGGCTACCACCCTGGGGTATGGGCCGCGTTTTTTGCATTCGACCGGGCAGTTACATAAAGGGGATGGTGGCAAGGGGCTCTTCGTGCAATTCGTGGCTCCGCCCCCACTTGATGATCTACCCATTCCCAATGAAGCCGGCAGCCCCGACAGCGACCTGGTCTTTGGGGTGCTTAAATTCGCCCAAGCCTTGGGGGACGCTGAGGCTTTACAGGCCGCTGGGCGGCAGGTCCTTACCTTCCAGGTTTCGGGCAACCTCGTCGAAGCCCTGCAAACGTTCGGGAAGGCATACAATGGGGAACATGGCTGATCCACGCGATCAATACAAAAAGCAAGCTGCCGAGGCCGCCGTTGAGTTCATCGCCTCCGGAATGGCGGTGGGGCTTGGCCACGGGAGCACTGTCCGCCACGCCCTGGAAGCCCTGGCCAGGAAACTCAAAGCCGGCGAGGTTAAAGGCATCCTGGGGATCCCCTGTTCAAAGCAGACCGAAGCCGAAGCCCAACGTCTAAGGATTCCATTAGCGGATCTCAATGAAATTGGCATCGTCGACCTGACCATCGATGGAGCGGATGAGGTAGATCACTATCTCAACCTGATCAAAGGCGGTGGCGGTGCGCTGCTGCGCGAAAAGATCATAGCTCAGGCCAGCGTTCTAGAGGTCATCGTGGTTGACGAAACCAAGCTGTCAGAAACTCTGGGCGCCAAACACAAACTGCCGCTCGAGGTCTCGCCATTTGGTTGGAGGCGCCAGGTGGACTTCGTTAAGACTCTCGGTGGGACCCCCGAGTTGCGCCTGGACGCAAAGGGGAAGCCGGCACTAAGCGATCAGGGTAATTACCTGCTGGACTGCGATTTCGGTCCGATCAACGACCCGGCGGGCCTGGCCGCAGCACTGGAAGCACGCAGCGGGGTCGTGGAACACGGCCTGTTCTTAGGCCTAGCCACCGATGTGATCGTGGCCGGTGCTGACGGTTTGCAACACCTGAAAGCCACGAGGGCGTGAAGCTCCACATTCACGAAAACTCAGCCCAGTTGACGGAGGCCGCGGCTGCTTTCGTAGGACAATAAGCTCAATTCTGTATCCGCCAGCGCGGCGTTTGTAACCTGGCGCTCTCGGGTGGCAGCACCCCCTTGGCGCTGTATCAGCATTTAGCCCAGGTTCCCCTCACCCAAGAAATAGACTGGTCGCGCCTACATGTGTTTTGGTCGGATGAGCGCTGCGTCCCTCCGGATCATTCCGAGAGCAATTACCACCAGGCACATGATGTTTTGTTAGGGCACGTTCCTGTCCCAGTAGGCAACATCCACCGTTTGAAAGGCGAGCTGGCGCCCGCCGAGGCCGCGGCAGAAGCTAACCGCGAGCTGGCCGCTCATTTTGGCGAAGTCGCAAACCCTATCTTCGACCTGATCCTGTTGGGCTTGGGTGCCGATGGCCACACGGCCTCTTTGTTTCCTGGCAGCGAGGCATTGAAAACCAGCAACCAGTGGGTGGTTGCCAACTACGTTGACCAAGTGGCCGCCTGGAGGCTGAGCTTTACCTACCCATTGATCAACGCCGCTAGAAACATCGTGTTCCTGGTTTCGGGGGAGAAGAAAGCCGCGATGGCAAAGGAGGTTATCGAAGAACGTAACCCAGCCCTGCCGGCCAGCAGGGTGCAGCCTGTTGCCGGTGAACTAATTTGGTTCCTGGACGCGGCTGCCGCGCAAAAACTAAACCGACAATCGCTCAGCGATTAGTTCAATAGGATGTTTGGCAGCGCGGCCGGTGCCCGAGGCGATCTGCGCTCGGCAGGATACTCCGGAGGCAAGGACCTGCTGACCTTCAGCTGCGGCGCGCACCGCGGGGAACAAAGCCAGTTCGCCGATCTGCATGGAGAGTTCGTAATGCTCGGACTCATAGCCAAAAGAGCCGGCCATGCCGCAGCAACCCGAATCGACAAGTTCAACTTCATAATCCAAGGCTTTGAGCAAAGCAAGCGAGGCTTGCTGCCCGCTGGGCAGCCCGTCATCCGCGGGTGGCTGCGTCTTCTGGTAGCAATGTCCGTGGAGAAGCACGCCGCGGTCATACCCTGGATCAGCCAACCCGGCGCGCAAGGTTTCGATAGGCGTTTGGCCATAATCCGGCCGCCGAATCAAGAATTCGTCAACCATGAAGACACGCTGTGCCAGGGCACGGACTCCGGGGATTTCTGGCAGCAAGGCCAGA
>DATBWP010000163.1:0-3019 GCA_036514735.1 Anaerolineales bacterium | reverse complement strand
GAATTGCGCAGTTTTATGCAACAGAATGCGCGCTCTTTGGAACTCGTCCTGGCGTTTTTAGCTCTGCTTACTGGCTTGCTAGCCTGGCGCTTACGCCGGCAGCGAACCTAGTTGACAATCGTCACGATGGCGTAAGCCCTCATCAGGTTTCCAGCTTCATCCCAGGCTTGCAATTGGATCGCCCAGGCGCCATCCAGACCGCGGGTGTCCCATTCAGCGCGCAATCTAACACCTGAATTTGCTTTCCGCTCAGTGAGCAGCATCCATTGCGTGGGAAAGAGTCCCTGACCCACCTGAATATCATAAGCAACGGTCCCCTCGGCCAACAGACCGACGATATCGACCACCCCACTGACTTCGCTGAAGGACGCAGGCTGGGCGATCAGCAACGGGCCGCGCTGCAGCTCCAAAAGCGAAACGGGATCGTAATTCTCAGGGGGCAGCTCAAGGTCTGACCGCCGCGCCCAAACTTTTGCCTCGGGTGGCAGGTTCAAGTACAAGCGCGCTTCGATAAATTCCTGGGGAGTGAAAACCGTCGCCAGTTTGTCGCTCACCTTGTTGATCGCCACGCGCTGGTACAAAGAATCCGTTTCGGTAGGTTCATTACCGAAAAGGAACAGTTCACGCCGCGTCTGCAGACAATCCTCGTCTGGCAACAATCCTGACGGGACGCAAACGGTTAGAGAACTTAACCCAGGTGGAAAATTCCAATTCTTTACCGGCAAGTTTTGATGGGAAGAGTCGAGAAGTTGAGAGAAGAACTGGTCAGGCTCCGTCGCATCGGCTTCAGTCCAGAATGCTACGGTCCGCTGTGGGGAGTATCCAACATGCCATTCTCCATCTTCACCCGATTGAAAAATAGCCAATGGCCTGTTGAGGTCAGACAGGGCTGGCGATGAACTTGGCCAAAGGCCGGCGTCAGCCAAAACGTCCGTAACTAAAAATGCCAGTTCGGGGCTAGTGATCACCTGGGTGCTGGGCGTGATCAAATTGAGGATGGCGCGGTCGTTAGCGTCTCCCGCAAAAAGGATGGCGCTTGGCCTGATTTGGTCATTATCTGCCTGCCCGGCTAGCATGCCGCTGTTTGCCAAAATGCTGTAAGCCGCCGCCACATTGAGGGCGCTGAGCAGTGAACGACCGTTGTCAAAACCAAGCGCAACAAATAAGTCGGCAAGGTTTTCATCGACTTGCTCGATCCATCCCTCGACCGGTGAAAGACGGCCGGTGGCTAAAGCCTGGCGCATGGTCAGCGGGCCTTGATAATCCGCGGCTGAGAATGTGGTGGTCTGCGGCAAGTCCCAAACCAGAGAAGCAGGCGCTTGGCCTTGTGCAAAGATATTCAAGTAAATGAATGGGGTCAGCACGTTAGTGGCCGGATGCTTGTTCTCGCTGGCCGCTCCGACCAAGGCGAGGATTTGACCGCTGACCGTATCCAGCACGACAAGTTCGCTCGCTGTGCCTGCAAGCTGATCCGAAGCTGCCTGCTGGATGTCATAATCCAACGTCGTGACCACAGTGAGCCCGCCAAGTTGAAGGCGCTCAGCACCCAGAATTGCCTCCGCTTGTTGCAAAGCTAGCGACATGAACTCAGGCGTCTGGCTGCCGGGGGTAACAGCGCCTATAGAGAACTCCAGCGGTTCCGCCAGGGCAGCTTCATACTCTTCATCGCTGATCAGCGCCTGGTCGTGCATCGAGGCCAGGATCAGGTGTTGGTACTCAATGGCTAATTCAGGGGCATCGAGGGGGTTGAGCGCAGGCGCCTGGCCCACTGCAGCGAGTAAGGCCGCTTCCGCCAGTGACAGTTGTGCAGCAGGCTTATCAAAATAAAGCCGGGTGGCGCTTTCCACTCCAAAAGTCCAATAACCAAAACTGGCGCTGTTCAAGGTCCAAGTCAAGACTTGTTGATAACCATACTTCGCCACCACATCCGCGGCCAAAATACGGGCGCGCAGCGATTTCACCCAGCCTTCGGGTTCCGCAGCCAGTAGTAACTTGCTTACCAGATGCTCGGCAATCCCCTGCGGCCCTCTATCCAGATCAAGCAAATCACGCCCCGTGACCTCTCCAAATCCAGGGTCTTGACTGGCAATAAAAGCCGCGGCTAAATAGTAATTATCGGCAGCGGTCACAAAAGAACGCGGCCCCGCAGGCGGTTCAAGCGACAATAAAACCTGCTGCCCGGTGCGATCAACAAAGCGCGTCGGCAGCAAAAGCTCCCCATATTGTGGATCCAGTAAAGCCTCCAGGGTTTCCGCGGGCGGCAGGCTTTGGGTGAGATAAAGATAAAGCGGCAAGGAGGCCGTGGCCAAGGTGGCCATCACAAGACCTAAGGCGGCCAATAGCCCAACCCCGGCCCGTAAGGCATGCTGGCTGAACGCCCGCTTGTGTGCCGCTGCCCTGGTGCGACGGCGTTTGATAAGTGCGACTACCTGAACGAGTTTCACGGCGGACACGCGGAAGATTCTACATGTAAATACGGCGCCAGATTTAAGTAGGGTCTTATGATTGCTGTCTCCAAGAAGCAATGCCGCAGCAGCTAACCGCTTGACCCCCGAATGGTAAACTTACCTTAGAACCCCCGCGAGAGGAGCCATTCTTGACCGAATCGAAAGCCGCCCCCACATTCCACGCGCCGGAACGCATCCTGCTTGGCCCCGGCCCCAGCAACATGCCTGCCAGCGTAGCCCAAGCCCTGGCCATGCCGGTCATCGGCCACCTGGACCCGGCTTTCCTGCACGTCATGGACGAAGTGCAGGAGATGCTGCGCTATGCTTTCCAGACCAAGAACCGGCTAACTATCCCAGTCTCAGGCACCGGCAGCGCCGGCATGGAGGCCGCGCTGGCCAATTTCATCGAACCCGGCGACCATGTGCTGATTGGGGTTATCGGCTATTTTGGCGAACGCATGGTGGATATGGCTGGCCGCTATGGGGCCATCGTGGATCGCATCGCGGTGCCCTGGGGCCAGGTTCTGGACCTGGCGGAAGTTGAGCAGGCGCTAAGCAAGCAAAGCTATAAG
>DATBWP010000162.1:0-4880 GCA_036514735.1 Anaerolineales bacterium | reverse complement strand
AGACGCACAGGCAGTTTGCCATTTTGATGCAGGGCAAAGGCTCCCACGGCAGCGGTGATCAGCACCGCCAGCAGCAGCAGGGCTGCGCCCAGGTGCACCGCCACCAGCTTGGGCGGGGTCTCGGTGAGCACCACCAGCCCCCCCAGCAGGGCCTGGATTAGCAGGATGCCGAGTCCCCAGAGCATCGGGCGGCTGATCAACCGTTGGCGGCGGAAACGCCGCCAGGCGACGTAAGCCGCGGCCAGAATGAGGGGTGTGGTGAGAGCGGCCACCAGGCGGTGGGTGTATTCGATGAGCGCATCGACACGCAGCGGCGGGATCCAACTGCCATAGCAAGTGGGCCAATCGGGGCAACCTAACCCGGAGCCGGTGACGCGGACGATGCCGCCAATGACGATGAGCAAATAGGTAGACAAGGCCGCAGCCAGGGCCAAATAGCGGAAGCGGTTTGGAGAGGATCGCTTAGCGTTTTTGGTGGGTGTCATTTTTTCCTGGCTTCTTGGCGTTGCACATAGAGAGGATAACCAAGCACGAGCAGAGCGGCGAAGGAAAGCCACTGAATGGCGTAACCTAGATGCGAACCCTCACTCAAGTCCAGCACCGGCGGGTTGGCGTAGGGCGGCTCAGTTTGCGGGCCGGTGGGCAGGCGCTGCAAATACACGGGCAGCAAATCCACGTCCATCTGGGCGGCGAGCCGCTCCAAATCGAGATTGTTCCAAGCGTCCAGGCGGGTCTGGCCTGGCGTCAAGGTCGGGTCGGGATGCAAGCTGGCGGTCAAGTCCATATCCGTTTCAGCGCGGCGCAATTGGCCAGACACCGTGACCATGCCCGCCTCACGATAGGGCGTACGGTTCTCAGCATCTTCATCCGGGATCCAGCCGCGCTCCACCAGGATGGCGGTGTGAGCGCCTTCGATCAACAGCGGGGTGAACAGTTTCACACCCAATTGCGAGCCGAATTCGCCAAGCCAGACCTGGTTACGCAGCACAATTTCATATGCAGGTAAATAAGTGCCGCGCACAGTTACCTGACGGTACTCCATGGAGTATAAGTCCAAATCCAGCGTTTCACGGTTAAGGGCCAAGGGGTCGGCAGCTTGCTGCTCGGTGATGCGCGCGTTGAGGGAGCGGCGCCATTCCAGACGATCCAACTGCCAGATACCCAGGCGAACCAGGGCAGCGGCAGCCGCGAGCACGAGGACGGTGGCTAGCAGCCAGCGCCGCGTAAAGAGCCGGGCCAGCATATCAGCTACTCGATTTGCCGGCGGGCACAGGGCCAGCAGCTGGCGGCTTGAGCGGAAAGACAATCAGGCTGTACACGAAGAGCATGACAGCCGTTGGCGGGGCGGCGAAAGCGATACCCAGCAAACGCGTGCGCAGGGTGGTCGGTTGGCGCACATTCAGCCCCAGATAATTGGTGGCATTAAACGAGCAAGTGAGCGCAAAGTGGTCGGCTTCGCGAAGAGGCATGGAAGCGGTCCCGTTGGCAGGCACATACATGGGGCCAAGCGTATGGGGCTCCGCGTCATTGTTGATCACCACCAGCACGTCACCAACCACGAAGTTCATCTCGTCTGGAATGGATGGGGGATCTTCCCCGGCGGCCACTTTGGCGGCGGTCCCCAGCGGGATGACCAATTCAATCTCCTGCGGGGCGCGGGCCGTGTTCTCCTTTTGCAGACGAATACCCAATTCACTGACAATGAAGACAGCGAGAACAGACAAAGCCAGGATCAACAGGAAACGGATCACGTACTGAGAAAAAAGTTTGGAAGACATGTTATTCGTCCAACAAGAGCTGCACATCATGGGCCATATCCGCAGCGTTCATCTCGAACGGGAAGGTGATGCGCAAGTTCCCTTCTTTATCGATAACCCACACGCGGGTGCTATGCATGACGACATAGCCAACCTCACTATCCACATCCTGGCGATAAGGAGTGCCGACCCCATACCCTTTCCATACCTTCTGGAGCTCATCCAGGGAACCGGTCAAGCCAATGAAACCTTGGTCGAAACGGCGCATGTAATCACCAATTAGCTCTGGGGTATCGCGGTCGGGGTCCACGGTAATGAACACGAAAACCACGTCAGCCGCTTCTTCGCCCAGCTGTTCCCTGATTTGCCGGTACTTTCCCAGCGTGGCCGGGCAGAAATCCGGGCAATTGGTATAGCCCAAATAGATGAGAACCACCTTGCCGCGCTGCGCGGCTAGATGGAAGGGCGTGCCATCGGGTTGCTGCAACTCGAAATCCAGGGCTTGTGGGGCGGGCGTGCCGATAGCGGAGCCAATGAATTGCTGCTCTTTATTAAATGCCTGCAGGCCTAAAAAGAACACGGAAACGCCCATCAGCAAGGCGCCGCCAGCGATCAATAAGACCCTAAGATTCTTCATCGTCATCTGGTCGATTCACATTAAAGCGAGTTCCCCCGGCGCGGCTGCGCAAAGGAACTCGCTTTTTATACCCTATCTGCCGAAGAAGTGATTTAGAGCGGGCTGCCCATCAAATACAGCCCGACATAGAAGAACATCCATACCACGTCGACAAAGTGCCAGTACACGGCGGCGGCTTCCACGCCCCAGTGCTTTTCGGCGGTGAAGAGGCCGCGGCGGCCGTTGTTCCATACGATGTAAAGCAAGATCACGCCGGTCAGCACGTGGAAGGCGTGGAACCCGGTCATGGCGTAGAAGACCGCGCCCTGGGCGCCATCGGCGGGGCCGAAGGGAGCGATCTGCCATTCCACCCCCACCACACCGGCCAAAAACAACACGCCCAAGGCAATGGTGATGAAGGTGTTGCGCAAAAAGGCCGGGCGGTTGCCGTGCGCCATTTCCACTTCGGCACGGTTCATGAAGAAGGAACTAAACAACAGCAGCACGGTGACCACAAACCCCAAGACCTGGTTCAGTTCGGGGCGGTTGGCGCCCAGCAGGACGACGCGAGTTACAAAGAGGCCGACGAACAGGAAGGAATCGGAAATGAGGAACAGCCATAAGCCCAGGCGGTTGCGGGCTAATTTGGCAGCGTAATTATCTACAACAGCATGACTGGACATCAATGGCCTTCCTTATCGGTGGCGAACAAGCGGCCGACGTGCATGTAGTAAACAATCACGAAAAAGGCCTTGAAGGCAGCCACCAGCAGCAGTGCGGAACCCCAGGGCGGGGCGATGACACCCACAATAAATTCTCCGAAGGTGAGCACGCCCAGCATGAGGAAGACCCACACGCCGGCGCCCAGCTCGGCGCGGCGGCTGCCGGCAACCTGATCTTTGTTATCTGCCATGGTTAAGGAGACCTCCATTACTCAGCGGCGGGTGCGCCACCCGAAGCAGGCGTCATATTTACGTAGGTCGAGCCTGGCAGACCATAATCATAGGGCTCTCCGACCACTTCGAACGGCTGGGCGTAGTTGTGCAGCGGCGGCGGCGAGGAGATCTGCCACTCGGGTGAGCGCGAGTTCCACACATTGCCCTTGGCGACTGGTCCGCGGCGGGCGCTGACTACGAGGTTAACGATGGCCAACACCACCGAAAAGAAAATTACGAACCCAGCGATGGTCAGGATGAGGTGGGTGAGATCGAAACCAAGGTCATAGTCATAATCCACCACGCGACGACGCATGCCTTGCAGACCGATGAAGAGCATGCCGAGGGTCAGCACCATAAAGGCGATCCACATGGACCAGAAATGCAGCTTGCCCAGCTTCTCGTTGTACATGCGGCCGGTCAGCTTCGGGAACCAATAATAGAGGGCGGCAAAGAACGGGAAGATGTACCCCCCGAACATCGTGTTGTGGAAATGGCCGACCACGAAGTAGGTGTCGTGCAAGTGCAGGTCGGTGGCAATGGTGCCGAGCGGCGGCCCGGTCACGCCACCTAGCAGGAAAATGACGATAGCACCGAGCACAAAAAGCATCGGTGTCGGCAGCGTCAATTTAGATTCCCACAGGGTAGCCACCCAACTGAAGAACTTGACCCCGGTGGGCACGGCCACCAGCAGCGTGGCATACATGAAGGGCAGACGCAGATAAGGGCTCATGCCCGAGGCAAACATGTGGTGCGCCCAAACGAAGAAACCTACCAGGGCGATGCCGAGCGAAGAGAGCGCCACCCAACGGTAACCGAACAAGGGTTTACGCGCAAACACCGGCAGCAATTCGCTGATGATGCCCAGACCGGGCAAGACGAAGACATAAACCGCCGGGTGCGAATAAAACCAAAACAAGTGCTGGTAGAGGATGGGATCGCCACCGGCAGTGGCGTCGAAAAATTTCATGCCCAGCAAGCGTTCCAACATGATGAGCTGGAAGGAAAGGCCGATCAACTGGGTAGCGGTGAACTGGATTAAAGAGGTGGCCAGAGCTGCCCAGGCGAAAATGGGCATCTTGAACATGGACATGCCCTTGGCGCGCATGGTGAAGATGGTGACGATTACATTGATCGCCCCGGAGATCGACGAGAGGCCGATCAGGTAAACGCCGATGAGAAACATCTCCATGCCAATGGGTGCCCGCAAGCTAAGCGGCGGATAACCCACCCAGCCCGTGTCAAAACCTCCGAAGAACATGGAGCTGACCAGGATGAGGGCGCCGGGCACATTGACCCAGAACCCAAAGGAATTGAGCCGCGGGAAAGCCATATCGTTGGCGCCGATCAACAAGGGCACCAGATAGTTCGAGAGGGCGCCAACACCCAGCAGAATGGAGCCGATCATCACGATGCCGTGCAGGCTCATCAGGGTGTTATAGAGATGCTCGCTGCTGTAACCCAGCAGGGTTTCAAAAATATCGCTGTTGAGGAAGGTGATCCCGGATTGGGCCAACTCGATGCGGAAGAACATGGCGAGCGTGCCGCCGATGCCCAACAACAGGATCGAGG
>DATBWP010000161.1:0-13743 GCA_036514735.1 Anaerolineales bacterium | reverse complement strand
ACGCGGCTTAGTGGTGCGTTCCCAATCGGGTTTTTATGGGGTGGAGACCGAACACGGGGTCGTGTTGGCGCGCCTGCGCGGCCGCTTGAAAAAAGGTCGGGCCCAGGGCGACCTGGTGGCCCTGGGCGACCGGGTCGAGGTGACGGTAGCGGAAGGTGCGGAGACGATGATCGAACGGGTGGAGCCGCGCCAGCGCGCCCTGGTGCGGCGCGACCCGCGGCCGCAGGGGCTTTACGAGCAGGTGATCGTGGCGAATCCAGACCAGGCTGTGTTCGTGTTTGCCTGCGCAGACCCCGATCCTAAATTGCGCATGCTGGACCGTTTTTTGGTGATCGCCGAGGCGCAGCACATCCCGGCCGTGGTGGTTGCCAACAAGGTCGACTTGGTGGGGAAGGAAAAGGCCCAGCAATTATTTGGCCACTATGCCGGCCTGGGATATGGCCTGCTTTACACCTCGGCGAAAACAGGGGAAGGCATCGAGGCATTGCGCGCCGCGCTTCTGGGGAAGCTTTCGGTGCTGGCGGGGCCTTCGGGAGCAGGCAAATCCAGCCTGATGAACGTAGCGCAACCATCGCTTGACCTGCGAGTGGGAGACGTGCAGCAGGGTTCGGGCAAGGGCAAGCACACCACCGTGGAGCGCCAGCTATTCAAGCTTGAAATGGGAGGCTATGTAGCCGATACCCCTGGGCTCAAGGCGCTGGCCTTATGGGATATCCAGCCAGAAGAGCTGGATGGCTATTTCCCCGAGATGCGCGGCCTTATCAAAAATTGCCAATATGGGGACTGCGCCCATTTGCAGGAACCCGGTTGCGCCGTGCGGGCTGCGGTGCAGGCAGGCACCATCCATGCGAGCCGCTATGAATCTTACCGGTTGCTGCGGGCGGGGACGGACAGTGATTGACAAGAAGTAACGAATCAAAAAACGCTGCCCGAAGGCAGCGTTTTTTTTTATTTGTCATTTTTGCGCCTTTGCAACCCGAGCATGGCGGCTCCCACTACCCCCAGGATCATCCCGGTGAGCGAGACCCCGTAGGTGAGGAAGGAGAGAAAGAACGTGGTCTCCACGTAACCAAGGATCATAAGCCAGGGCATCAGGAATCCAAACAGGACCATGATGAACCCGATGATCAGGATCTGTTTACCGCTTAATCGCAGTAAGGGTGGCATCTAAGTTCGGGTCGTACAACCAACAGAGTGTGTAGTAATCCGGTTCCGGCACAAATTCCGGCGGATCCTGAACGTTGCACAGGCCGTCCATAAATTGCGGGCAGCGCGGGTGGAAGCGGCAGGCTTTCGGGGGATTGACCAGGCTAGGTGGCTCACCCGGAGGCACGTCTTTGTAGTGGGAGGCGTTGTTTGCATCCGGGTCCGAAGTGGCCGCCAGTAGCGCCTGGGTGTAAGGATGGCGAGGTTGCTTCAGGAGCCTATCCATCGGGGCTTTTTCGACCAACTTGCCGGCATACATGACGAAGATACGTTCGGAGAAATAACGCACGGTAGAAAGGTCGTGGGTGATATAGATCACGGCCAGGTTATGCGTTTCCTGCAAGCCGCGCAGCAGTTTGAGGATCTCCACGCGCACGGAGGCATCCAGCATGGAGACCGGTTCGTCAGCAACGATGAGCTTGGGTTCCAGGATCATGGCGCGGGCGATGACCACGCGCTGCTGTTGGCCGCCGCTGATCTGGTGGGGGAACTTGGGCAGAAATTCCTCTTGCGGGGTGAGCTTGACCTCTTCCATCACCTTGCGCACGCGGCGCAGGCGCTCCGCCGCGTTTTTTTCACCGTGGATGATCAGCGGCTCTTCAAGAATGCGCTGGATGCTCATGAACGGAGGCAGGGAGCCGAACGGATCTTGCTGGACATAGCCGACCTGGGAGCGATACCACTGCAGGTGTTCACGGTTGTAATCGCTAATGTCCTTGCCCTCGAAGACGAGGGTGCCTTCGGTGGGGGTGTTGATCCCCAGGATGGTCTTCATCAAGCTGGATTTTCCGCAACCGCTTTCGCCCACGATGGCGATGGCCTCGCCCTGACGCAGGTCAAAGGTGACGCCGTCCACGGCGCGCACATAGCCTGCATGGCCGAAGCCAAAGCGGCGCAGTTCAAACCAAACTCTTAGATCTTTGATCGAAAGGAGCAGGTCGCCCGACTTTTTTCCGGCGCTAACTACCTGTTCCGGTTTCATTGTTTTAGTTTTCATGCAGGGATCTGCTCCTTGCCCGGTTCATATAACCAACATTTCACCAACCGCTCCTTGATATTGAATAAAGGCGGGTCCTGCTTGCACTTCTCGAAGCGGTAGGGGCAACGCGCCGCAAAGCGGCAGCCCTTGGGAGGGTCGATGAGGCTGGGCGGTTGCCCGATGATAAACTCAGGCTCCACGGTCTCCCGCAGGCGCGGCACGCTGGCCATCAGTTTTTTGGAGTAGGGGTGCAACGGGTTTTCAAAAAAGCGGTGCGCGTCGCCGTCTTCTACGATCTGGCCGGCATACATGACGATCACTCGATCGGCGAGTTCGCTGGAGGTGGCGATGTCGTGCGTGATCAGGATAAAACTGGCATCCGTTTCCTTCTTGATGCGTTTCAGCAGGTTCATGATGTTGGCCTGCGTGAGCAGGTCCAAGGCAGAGGTGGGCTCATCCAAAACGACGAGGTCCGGCTCGGTGATCAGGGCCATGGCGATTGCCACGCGCTGGCGCATGCCGCCGCTCAATTCGAAGGCGTAACGGTTAAGGAAGTCCACCGGCACGCCGACCCGCTTGAACATTTCCTTGGCCTTCTCAATGGCCTGGTCCTTGCTCAGGTCTTGATGGATGATGACCGGCTCGGCTACCTGGTCCCCTACTTTCAACACGGGGTTCAGGGAATTCATCGCCGCCTGGGGCACCATGGACATCTTGACCCAACGGATTTTATGGCGAAATTCCTCGTCGTCCATCAACATCGTGTCGGCGCCGTGCATATAGACGCGCCCGCTGTATTCACCCACATTGCGCGGCAACAGCCGCAAAATAGCCTTAGCAAAGGAGGTCTTGCCGCAACCCGATTCGCCGATGAACACGACGGCTTGGTGCTTGGGTAGGATAAAGTCCACGTCGTCCACGGCTTGGACAGGGCCTTTGGTGGTGCGGAAGTACAACTTGAGGTCTTCGACCTTTAGGAGCAGGTTATTTTCCATATAGGTTTAGATGTCTCTCAATCTTGGATTGAAGATGCGGTCCAATGCAAAGCCCACCATGGCAAAGCCCAGACCGGTAACGATGAGCAGCACGGCCGGTTCCAGGATCCAGTAATAGTAGCCGTTGTACACAGCTCCACCACCTTGCCAGGCATCTTGGATCACTTTTCCCCAGGTGGGCAGAACCGGATCGCCCAAGTTCAGGCTGGCCAGCGTGGCTTCCAGGAACACATAGGCCGGCACACCCAGCACCAAACTCGGGATGAGCAACGGCGTGACGCGCGGGATGAGGTAATTGAAAATGATGCGCAGGTTGCTGGCGCCATAGGCTTTGGCGGCTTCGACGTAGGGAGATTCCTTGACCTGTAAGAAGACAGCCCGGTAGGTCTTGATGGCGCCGCTGAAGATGGTCAGCACCACCGTGATCCAAAGGATGGTCCAGATGCTACGCGAATAGAAAGTGCCGATCATGATCAGCAGACTAAGGAAAGGCAGGTTGATGCTGATCTCGGTGATGCGCTGGATCAATTCATCCACCCAGCCGCCGTACCAAACCCCTGCAGCTGCGAAGATCATCGAAAAGACCGAGGTGCCGATGGAAGCAGTAAGGCCGAAGGCCAAAGCGATAGGTGTACCCCACAGAATGGCGATGGTCAGATCGCGGCGTTGGTTATCGGTGCCGAACCAGCCATAGACTTTTCCGTGCAAAAGGACTTCGACTTTGGTGATCTGGGAATCTTCTTCAAAGGTCAGGGAATCGATGATGATGGTGTAAGTGCCTTTAAGCACGTCCACCTCTTCCGTCTCCGGGTTGTCGAACAAGGCCAGATCGGGGCTGACACCGCCTAAACGCCGTTTGAGCTTTTCGTCCTGGATAGCGCGATAGCTCGTGTTGTAACCGATGCCCTGCTCCGTGACGCGGATTTCACGCCCGTCCGGCGTAATCCAATACACGCTCACGAACGGGCTGCGGTTCGTGTATTTTGAACTAAAGTTAATAATTACGTCCTGGGGAACCTCATCGGCTTGGAAGTCGAAGGTATAGGTGATGATGACGTTCTCGCCATCCTCCCGCTCCACCTTCTCGATCTGGGCGTCCTCATCCTCCATGGTCAAGACGATGGTCTCGGGAAGTTTTTTGGTCCGCCACCAGTTCACCCAAACGGGTGGAACCGTCTTGGGGTTTTGCCCCCAGACCGTGTCCCCGCCACGCCAGAGATTGATCGCCGTATTGTACGGAATGGCAAAAATCGTGTAAATGGAGATGCCAAACAGCATCAAGATCAGAATGATGCCGATTAAGGCAGAAGGGTATTTAATTAACTGCTGGAAACCTTTTTTCAGGTTTTGCATGCAGACCTCATACTCTGCCCGGTTAGCTGGAGCCGATCTTCACCCGTGGGTCTACCAGCGCATAGACAAAGTCCAGGATGAAAACGGTAATTGCCAGTAGATAGGCGTAAATGATAGTAAGGGCGACAATCACGGAGGTGTCGTAGAGACCGATGGCGGTGATGTAAGTCCGCCCAAGTCCGGGCCATTGGAAGACACCTTCGGTCAAGATCAGGCCTTGCCATAAGGTGATCACCAGCAGAGCGAAGCTGGTGATGATGGTGGGCAAGGTGGGCCGCAGGATATAGCGGTTCTGGACATCGCGGTCGCTCAATCCTTTGGCCTTGGCCAGATCCACATAATCCTCGCTGGAGTAGATCAGGAAGAAGGTGCGCCAGTTGTAGATGCTGACGAAGATCGAACTGAGCACGATGGCCATGACGGGCAGGATGAGGTGTTTGCCCACATTCAAGATATAGCCCAATTGGTCCTTGGGCGGGGGCGAGTCGATCATGCCGCCGAAGGGCAGAAATCTGAAGATGGCTGCAAACAGAAGAATGAGAAACAGGCCGTAAAACCAGGCGGGCGCTGAGGAGGTTGGAGAAAGAGCGATCACAATTTTGTCCCAGATAGTGCCGTAGGAACGCGACAGCGATAGCGCCAGGGCGACACTGGTGAAGAACAGGAAAAGGTTGGCTGTGCCGAGCAACAGCAAAGTTGGCGCTAAGCGGTCAAGGATGATGCGGTTCACCTGCCGGGAACCGGTATCGCTGGCCATCAATTGGGCGTTGCCGAAATCCAGCGTGACTGCATTCCATAGATACTTGAAACTGCGCACAACGAAGGGCTGATCCAGCCCATAGCGTTTTTCGACGCGGGCGATTTCGCTGGCAAAAAACCCATTCTTCTCAGAGGGGGCCATTTGCTGGTATTCACGATTGCCGCGCAGGGCGTTGCCAACAAATTCGCGGATGGTGCCGCGCACGATCTCGTCCACGTAACCACCCATGTTGGCGATCAGGATGGTCAAGTACACCGCGATCAACACGGTGACGAACAGCATGCTCAGTTTGTAGACGGTGTACTTGGCGAGGCGCGAAAACGTGCTGGTATGCCGCGTCTGAGGCTTACTTTCCTCGGGGAGATTGGCCTCTGCTGCCAAGCCTGGATTTTGTACGCTCATCTTCCTACCTCCTACCATTTAGTGCTTTCAGGCGGGTGCCGAATGATACCAAATAATGCCGGTTTCAGAAATGACTAAAATTAGAAACAACAGGGGCAAGGCAGACGCCTTGCCCCTGTTTTCTTACAGAAGCTTTCGCTTAGGTCGCTTTGTGCGCGATTACTCGGTCACAAAGTCGAACGTGGCGAAGGACGGCAGAGCTACCGGAATGGGCACAACAGCAACTTCGAGCTTGTTGGAACCCACACCAAGAGCATCCGTCGTATCCGCGCTGAGGGTGACGGTGTAGTGGCCGTCTTCGACCAGCACGCCCTCACCGGTTTCGACGATCGCGCCTTCGGCATCATACAGCAGGTACTTCACCGAGGCAATATCGTCAGCCGCATACGGAGCGCCTTCGAAGGTCACGAAGACATCGAACGTGGCTTCCTCGCCGGAGGTTACCCGGGCTTCGCCATCGATCTCAGCCGTTGCGATCTTCGGAGTGGAAAACCCTGCCCACTTGTCAGCCAGATCGGTGAAATCTGGGTTGTGGACAAGCACGGCCGTCTTCTCTACCAGGAGAGCCTGGTCGAGAATGTACGGGCCGACGCCGGCCCACATGTGACCGTGGTCAGCATAGAAGGCGAGCATGTTCTCGTAGCGCGCCGTGGCTTCATCAGCTGTGATGTAGTCACCAAGCACGTTCGGGAAGGGGATGTAGCCTTCGTCAGCAGCGGTTTGCAGGTAACCGGCCAGGACTTCCAGGCTGGGCCCGCCAACGAAGTTGGTCTGCTCGACTTCAGCAGCCACGGCCTTGTCGGGGGTGTAAGCCAGGGTGCCTTCGGCTTCGGCCAGGTTGCCAACGGCGATCATGTGCCAACCAGCCTGCCCATAGCCGTATTCAGGCCACAGGGTAGCAGCGCCGGCGCTGGCGATATTCTCAGCATCTGGGAACCACACATCGGTGTAGTACTCGATGGTGAGGGGATCGGTGGAGGTGATATTCCAACCCTTGAAGCCGCCCTTGAAGGCATCCAGTGTGCCAGCCTGGGCTTCATCAAAGATGGGGCTGCCGGCAGTGCCGGTGGCAAAGCCTTCGATGGCCGACATGATGAAGTCAGCTGCGCTCATCTGGCTGCCATCGTGCCAGCTGCGATCGTACAGGTCGGCCGGGTAGTGAGTGACAACCTTAACCAGAGATTCCAATCCATCAGGAAACGCGGTCCCAACGGTAATGAAGTTCTCGGCTACAGGATCCCAGTCGATCCAGGCATCTTCGGGGACGACGTTCGTGTCCACGAATTCAAGCGTTACCCAGTCGAGGGTGGTGCCGACCGGATAGCCTTCGGTCATAAACACATCAGCGCTTTCAAGACGCTGGGGCATCTGAAGACCGGTGTAGGGGTTGGCCAGGGTGGCCGTGTCCGAGGTGAGCTGCTGCCACTGGCTGTCATAGGTCCAGTTGGAGCCGCCGACGGGGTTAGCGGGTTCCACGAACAGGTCAGGCGTGCCCCACTGGAGCACTCCACCTTCCTGGTCGTCGAAGCGCAGGGTGAACTTGGTCATACCGCTGACGTCAACGCCGGCGGCCAAGTCAAAGGCCACGGAAACGTTGGGCTGCCAGGGGCTGAAAGCACGACCGTCGATCAACCAAATGCGGGTGGCTTGATCGATGCTGCCTTGCAGGGCCTGGCTGATCATCTCACGGCGTTGATCCAACGTGGTGAAGTTGGAGTTGGCCAGGTCTGTTATCAACGCGTTGTAGTCCGGGTCGGTGGGGTAAGACTGCCACAGGGTGGCAAAGCCGTAGGCGCTGTCCGGGCTGTCGAAGAACAGGAAGTCGGCAGCGTCATCGCGTGAAACAGCAGTAGCAGACCAGGCACCGGTGTAAATGTGCCAGAGGCCGTCAGCTACATTACCGCTGACCCACAGGGCAGCCAGTTCGGACGAAGTGCCGTACTGGCGGGTGACGGTGAAGCCGGCCAGTTCAAGCTGTCCAGCCACATAGTCGCCCAAGGGGCGGCGGGTGCCATCAGAATCCGTGCGGATCAGGAAGATCAGGGTGACGGGTTCGCCATCGATCTGCCATTTGCCATCCACCAGCTCGGCGCCATTCTCTTCCATGGCGGCGGCGATATCAGCAATGGCTTTGTCGGGATCGTAGGACATTTGGGATTGCAGGCCACGGATGACGTCCACATGTCGCGCGTAATCCGCGAAGGCGGACACGAACGATACGTATTTGGGCACAGCCAAGCCGCCATACACTTCCTGGTTGATGTAATCGCGATCGACCAGGTTGTTGAGAGCTTTGCGGATGCGGACATCAGACATGGGGTTGAACTCACCGCTGGTGAAGGGCGACGGGTTGAGGGTCAATTCGTAGTACAGACCGTACTGGAAGGACCGTTCAAGGTTGTTGGCGTCAGCAGCCTGCACGTCTGTGGGGGTGGACAGGTTGGAGGTGTAGATGTCAATGTCGCCGGCAGCGATCTGGGTGATCGCCGAGTCGGCGCCAACGAGCTTCATACCAATTTCATCCAACCAGCCGCCAACGCGGGTGGTGCGCGGAGTCGGTTCCGCGGTGGGCTCTACAGCCTCCGTCGGTTCCTCGCCTGCAGTTGTTGGCTCTACGGCCTCAGTGGTCGCAGCAGCTGGTGCGCACGCGCTCAGTACAACGCTGAGGATCATCAGCCCGCTGAGCAGTGCTAAGAGTCGATTACGGTACATATTTTTCTGCTCCGAAAATGTAAGTTTGGTTTGTCTTAGGCTAACAGGTTGGGGTATGTGTTATCAACCACCTCCTTTTTTGAATTGATTTTTCTTGAATTTTTTCGTTGACACGATATGTCAAGCTGACGGCAATTGAGCCGTGGGGTGGGTTTCTCATTATAGGGGGATTGGTCGAGTAATTATGCCATAGATTCTGCGAATTGCAGAGTCTTATTAATCTCACCCCCGCCCCTAATTTGGCCTTAAATCGAAACCGCTTGCAGCCTTCCGGGTAGTTCCGCCAGGGTCTGGATTTGGGTATCCGGCTGGATGGTGCCGGCGTGGTCGCGGTTGGCGGGTTTGTTTGCCCGGCGGGTGATCCAGATGCTGTAGATGCCCGCATTGCGTGCCCCCAGGATGTCCGCGCCCAGCGTGTCACCTACCATCACCGCTTCGCTGGGGGTCAGTTTCCAATGCTCCAGAGCCAGCTGAAAGATGCGCGGGTTTGGTTTGCGGGTGCCGCAGGCCGCCGAGCTGAGCACCAGATCGAGGTAGCCACGTATGCCGGCGTTATCCACCAGCCTTTGCACATCGGCATCGTCGGAAGCGTTGGACACTACCGCCATGCGATAGCCGGCGCGTTGCAGGGCGTCCAAAGTAGGAAGCGTGTCCTCTTCCACTTTCCAGTGGGCCTGGGACACCGCATAAAGCTGCTTCAGCGCCGGGGCCATCATCTCGGGGGTCACCCCCGGGTAGCCCAGATCGGCCAGCAAAGTGCGCAGGATGTGCGCCGTCGTGTACTCGATGAACTCCATTTCTCGCTGCCGATAGTATTCTTCGAGGCGGGCGCGGAATTCATCCAGGAAGCGTTGGGCATCAAACTGCAGGCCCTGCTTCTGCAAATGTTGCAGGAGTTCTCGATTGGCCGCTTCCGCCACCTCGACCCAGTTGCCGTCGAAATAAATAAGCGTCCCGCCCAGGTCAAACAGCACGGCTTTGATGGGATGTTTCATTTAGTACCCCCGGTCTAAGTCGATTCGATTCAGTAGTTGTTCGCCGGCCAGATACCGACGCAGATTCTCTTTAAACAAGGTGAAAGCTCGATCCATGTAATGCGCACTCAGCCCGGCCACATGCGGCGAGATAATTACATTGGGCAAGCTCCACAATGGGCTGTCTGCGGGCAAGGGTTCTTCAGCGAAGACATCCAGCCCGGCACCGGCCAGCTGCCCCTTTTTCAACGCGGCCACCAGCGCATCGTGATCCACTACGCCGCCGCGCGAAACATCCACCAGGAACGCGCCGGGTTTCAAAGCAGCCAGTTGCTGGGCGCCTACCAGGCCTTTGGTCTCGGCGGTGAGCGGCACGGTGACCACCACCGCGTCGCACTCTTTCAGCATGCTGCGCACGGCCTGGCTTGGGTAGAGTCTGCGCACCAGTTCTGCGTTGGGATCCCCCTGGCCATCAACCTGGAAATCTTCGCCCGACGGGCTCAACAAATCCCTTTTGCTGGCGAGGATGGTCACCTGGAATGAATGCAGCAAGCGCGCCAGGCGCTGGCCGATGCTGCCGTAGCCGATGATGCCGACGGTGCTGCCGATCAGTTCCTTGGGCAAATAGCGTCGGAGGCGTTCGGCAGACCACTCGGTACGGGTTTGATCCGCCAGCATATCCGGCAGGTGGTGCCCCAAAGCCAGCAACAGCGCCAGGGCATGCTCAGCGGCTTGAGGGGCATTGGCCCCGCTGAGGGTGGTGGCTTGCACGTTAGGTTGGCGCAAGATGGGCGCAGACAAGTGCTCTTCAATACCGGCAAAATGAAATTGGATCCAGCGTAAATTGGGCGCCTGCTCGGGCTCAGGCAGTTCATGCAGGGCGTACAAGATCTCTGCTTGCCCCCACAAGCCTTCGGGTATGGCCTGCCCTTTGTCCAAGACAAGGGGTCTAACGTGGGAACCCTGGGCCAGGTTTTGCAGTTCGTTTATCTGTTCCTGTTTGAATGGAACGGTGATCAGGATCTCTTTTTCCTCACTCATGGGTTACCCTCATACTATAAGTAACACGAAAATGATCATATCGTCACTGTTAACTTGCGTGGAAACAAAAAAACCTGCCGCAGTCTAGCGGCAGGTTTTCATTTCAAATGGCTCCAGGTTAATCCTGAGGTGGGAGGCTTTCGATATCCACCCACAACCATTCTGTGCCACGGCTGCCTACACCAAACAACCGTCCATCATCGCTGCGCAGCATCCAATAGCCCTTGTAATGGCCAGCGGGTCCGGGGGCTACCATGTCGATCTCGATCATGGCATATTCGCCGGGGTAAATATTGATGTCGGTAAAGGCCGTTACCGCTTCGGCACTGAATAACTCACCTTGCACCCACACCGCGGCGAAATTTGGAGTCCAGGTGCATGAGCCGACGTTCTTCACCCGCCACATCTTGGTGAAGACCTTGCCCACGTACATTTGGGTGCCATCCGGGATTGTCTCGATCTCGAAGTTGGCCCGCAGGCAAGCCTCATTTCCCGATCCGCCGGAGGATGGCTCCTCGGTTGGCGAAGGCGTGGCCGTGGGAGGGGTACCCGTGGCCGTGGGGGTATTGGTGGGCAAGGACGTGTTGGTGGCTGTGGGTTGCTCTACGGTGGCCGTTGGGGTCGGTGAAGCGGCTGCGGCCGTCTCAGTGAGGCTTTGAGAATAGATGAGGGCGGCCTCGGTGAGCACGGCCGAGGAGGCCCCGGTGTCACTGCCTCCGCAAGCGCTGACGATCAGCGCAAGCCCGGTTATGGAGGCGAAAAACAGTTTGCGTCTTAGGTTCAAAGTTAGGTCCTTAAATAGCCCGTTGGGCTGAAATTGAGCCGCAATTATATCCTCCTGGTTTCGGGCTGGCTTAGGTATGTCGAATTCTCATCAGTCATTTAGGGGTTAGCCCTTCCGGCCAGGCTATAGCGGTGTGGGCTAGTCCTTTTTTTCTTCATCGTGCCCGAGCAAACCTAGTTTACGCAAGGTGCGGAAGCGGGTATGGGGATGGTAGAGGGTTGCAGGTTTCCTAAGCACCAGCCAGGCAAAGCCCAGCAGCAGCAGTGAGCCACCTGCCATATCGAGCCTGAGTTCACCAACGCTGTAAGCGGCAAAGGTCAAAAAAAGGCCGAACAGGCCAAGCCAAAGTGCAAAGCTGGCAACTCTCCTAATCATTCGGAGGTTAAGCGCCGCGCTACTTGATCACCGAGTTGACTTGCTCGCGCATATAGAGTTGCAGGTAATAATGGCCGCCGGCGTTCTTGCCGGTCGAGCCAGATCCCTTCCAGCCTCCAAAGGGCTGGAACCGCGGCCAGGCGCCGGTAGTAGCGCCTTGTGGGCGGTTGGCATAAGTGACGCCGGCCTCGATATTATCGAAGAACCAGGTGGCTTCCTCCGGGCTGCCATAAAAGCCAGCGGTGAGACCAAAGTCCACATCGTTGGCCAGGGTCATGCCCTCGTCCAGATTCTTGATTTTATGCACCATGGTGATGGGCAGGAACATCTCGTATTTCCACAGCCGGTGGTTGGTGGCCACGTTGGCGGCAATGGTCGGCTCGCAAAAGTAGCCTTTGCCGTAATCGCCATCCGTCAACACCTTGCCGCCGGTTAGAAAATCTCCAGCCTGCGATATTTCTTCAGTGAAGTTCTTGAAATTAGCATAGGCGCCCTGATTGATCACCGGTCCCAGGAACACTTCCTTGCGTGTGGGGTCGCCGATCTTCATTTGCTCTGTGGCTGCCACTAACTTTTCGATCAATTCGTTGTACACAGGTTCTTCCACATAGATGCGCGAAGCAGCCGAGCATTTCTGGCCTTGGTTGCCGAACGCCGAGCGGCAGATACCTTTTACGGCGCGGTCCAGATCGGCATGTCGCGAAACGATGGCTGGGTTCTTGCCGCCCATTTCCAAAATGGTCGGCCGTGGATAGCGGCCGCGTGAAAAACTTTGATAAATACTCATGCCAATATCCACGGAGCCGGTGAAAGTCACACCTGCTGTCAGGGGGCTGTCGATCAGGGCTTGGCCGACGACTGACCCTTTGCCCGTGACGTAGTTGACCACTCCATCTGGGAAGCCGGCATCGCGGAAGGCTTCGGCCAACAGACGCGAGGTCCACGGGGTGTCTTCAGCCGGCTTATACACCACGGTGTTGCCCGCCACCAGCGCGGTGCCTACCGGCCCAGCGGTGAGAGCCCCGGGGAAATTGAAGGGACTGATGACCACCCACACGCCGTAAGGCTTGAGTTTGGAAATATTGGTGACATCGAATCCCTTCAAGGGATCCTTGCCCATTTCTACGACGAACCCCTTATTGGCTTCCATCTGGTCACACGCATACTGCATGAGCGCAGCCGACTCCGCGGCATCGGCCAGGGCTTCCATGCGCGTTTTGCCGGCTTCCAGCGAAATGACTGCGCCGAACGTGAAAATGCGTTCCGTAATAAGGTCGGCGGCCTTGCGCACCAGCGCGACGCGTTCCTGCCAGTGTCGCCGACTCCAATCCCGGGCGGCCCGCTGGGCGGCTTCCATCGCGCCTTGGCCATCCTTGGGCGTGGCGCGCTGGAAGGTTCCCAGCAGCATGCCGGTATCGATGGGAGAGCGGTTTTCTTTTTTCTCGTTGACGGTTATATCCTTACCACCGATCCACATGGGGTGGTCTCTGCCTAACTCCCCCTTAACTCGTTTGACGGCTGCCTCATACTCAATGTGCAGTTCTTCTGGTGAGTCAAACATCGTGGCGTACGTGAGCTTGAATTTGCCGTTTCCAGCCATGGGTCTCCTGATTTTGAATGAGGTGGTGACCGAAGATACGTCGCTCCCCAGTATAGCCCACAGGAAAATCCCCGTCAAAATGCGGCTGCCCAGCCCGTTCCGTTTCCGTTTGCGGAAAGTTGCACAAACGAGAACATGTGGTAGAATGCCGCAAAGTCGTATTTTTTTGAGTTCGCCGCCGAAGAATCTCGCGGACTTTTTGTTGTTGTAAGGACTTTATGCAGAACACCTGGCTCTTCATTGGAATTTTTATTGTCATTGCGGCGATATTTCCGTTATTGCCTATCGTTTTAGCCCGCTTGGTTGCGCCGCGTAAACCCAACCCGATCAAGCTGGAGACTTATGAATGCGGCATGGAAACGGTGGGCGATACCTGGGTGCAGTTCAAAGTTCAGTACTACATTTACGCCCTGGTCTTCCTGGTGTTCGACATTGAAACTGCGTTCCTGTTTCCCTGGGCGGTGGCTTTCGATGCGTTGCCGCTTTTTGCTGTGTTGGAGGGTGTGCTCTTCATCTTGATCCTGGTCGGCGGGCTGTTTTACGCCTGGCGAAAAGGCGCCCT
>DATBWP010000160.1:0-4786 GCA_036514735.1 Anaerolineales bacterium | reverse complement strand
AGAGCAGCGTGCCCAAACCGGTTAACCTGTGCAGCAGGAAGGCGTAATGGCCCTCTCTGCCTTGATAGCGGATATAACCGGTCAGGGTGTTCTTAAGCGGAGTTGAGGGTGCAGCCAAGAAGGCCTCCAGTTAACGTTGTGCCTTGGGGAAAGCCAAGGGCATTATAGCACCAGGGTTTTTTCGTCGTTGCGAGGAGTGGCTTACGCAGCAAGCCCGACGAAACAATTTCCTTACACTGTCCGGGAGACCGCTTCGCTTCTCTCGCAGTGACGAAATTACATATGGGCGATCATCGCATCGCCGAATTGGGCGGTGCTCAATTTCTTGGCGCCTTCCATCAGGCGGTGGAAATCGTAAGTGACCGTCTTGGCGGCTATGGCGCCTTGCATGCCTTTGAGAATGCAGTCTGCGGCTTCGCCCCAGCCCAGGTAGCGCAGCATCATCTCCCCCGAGAGAATTACCGAACCGGGATTGACCAGATCCTTGTCGGCGTACTTGGGCGCAGTGCCGTGGGTGGCTTCGAATACGGCATGCCCGGTTTCGTAGTTGATGTTGCCGCCGGGCGCAATGCCGATACCGCCCACCTGGGCAGCCAGCGCGTCGGAGAGGTAATCCCCGTTCAAATTCATCGTGGCCAGCACGTCGAATTCGGTGGCGCGGGTGATGGTTTGCTGGAAGACGATGTCGGCGATCACGTCCTTGATCAGCAGCTTACCGGCCTTCAGCGCGGCCGCCTGTTCCTTGTTGGCGGCCTCTTCGCCCTGCTCCGCTTTGGTGCGTTCCCAGTGCTGCCAGGTGTAAACCCGGTCGCCAAATTCCTGTTCGGCGACCTCGTAGCCCCAGTTGCGGAAGGCGCCTTCGGTGTATTTCATGATGTTGCCCTTATGCACCAGAGTCACGCTTTTGCGCCCGTTGTCCAGCGACCATTGGATGGCAGCCCGCACCAGCCGGGCGGTGCCTTCTTTGGAAACGGGCTTCAGGCCAATGCCCGAACTGGCCGGGAAGCGGATCTTGGCATATTCCTGTGGGAAAGCCTGTTGGAATAATTGCATAAACTTCATATTCCCGTCAGTCCCGTTTTCGAACTCGATGCCGGTGTAAATATCTTCGGTGTTCTCGCGGAACACCACCATGTTCACATCCTGTGGACGCTTGACCGGCGAGGGCACGCCCTCGAACCAGCGCACCGGTCGCTGGCATACGTAAAGGTCCAACTCCTTGCGCAGCGCCACATTCAGCGAACGCATGCCGCCGCCGATGGGCGTGGTCAGCGGACCCTTGATGCCGACCAGGAACTCCTTGAAAGCCTGCAGGGTCTCTTCGGGCAACCAGCTCTGGAAGCGGGTAAAGGCTTTCTCGCCCGCATACACTTCCATCCACACCAGCTTGCGCTTTCCAGCGTAGGCTTTCTCCACGGCGGCATCCAGCACGCGCTGGCTGGCGCGCCAGATATCCCGGCCGGTGCCGTCGCCCTCAATAAACGGAAGGATGGGATAGTTGGGTACGTTCAGTTTGCCGTTGTGAATCGTGATCTTTTCGCCACCCTGGGGAACTTCCACGATGCTATAAGCCATTTAGCGCTCCATTACTTTTTCCGGAATTATACTAGTGAGATGTGTAACAATCAGAAACAGGTGGGGGTTTTCCGATGCTATAATAATTCCCGACCCTGCAGTTGGATCTCCCCCCAAAAGCCTGCTTAAGACGTCCATAACTTGCTCTGATCCTTAAAGGAGGATCGGCCTTTTCACGCATGCAACTTAAAAACGCCCCCCAAGAACAACCCCGCGAAGCCTGGCACCAGCTGGAGGCGAGTGAAATCGTCCAGCGGCTAGCCACCTCGCGCGAACAAGGCCTCAGCGAACAGGAAGCGAAAGCCCGCCTGGATAAATTCGGCTACAACCAGCTCGAGGAAGCCCCGCCCACCTCGTTGCTGGCGATGCTATGGGAGCAGTTCAACAATTTCGTTGTCTGGCTTCTGTTAGCCGCGGCCGTCATCTCCGGCTTCTTCGGCGACTGGCTGGAAGCCGGCGCCATCCTGGCCATCGTGGTGCTCAACGCCGGCTTTGGCATCCTCCAAGAGCGCCGCGCCGAGCAAGCCCTGACCGCCTTGCGCAAGCTGGCCGCGCCGGACGCCCAGGTATTACGTGACGGCAGGCGGCGTACCGTGCCCGCCCGCGAAGTGGTCCCCGGCGATATTGTGTTCCTGGAAGCCGGCAACTACATCCCCGCTGATCTACGCCTGCTTGAAGCGGTCAACCTGCGCATCGAGGAAGCGGCCCTCACCGGGGAATCCCTGCCGGTGGAAAAGACCGCCGCCCGCCTGCAGCAAGAGGACATTCCCCTGGGTGACCGCACCAACACCGCTTTCCTCGGCACCCTGGTGAGCTACGGGCGCGGCCACGGCATCGTGGTCAATACCGGGATGCGCACCCAGATCGGCCTGATCGCCCAGATGCTGCAATCCGTGGAGCAGGAGCAGACGCCGCTGCAACGCAGGCTGGACCAATTGGGCCGCACGCTGGGCATTGCCGCTTTGTTCATCTGCGGGCTGGTTTTCGTCATAGGCTACGTACGCGGCCATGAGCCGCTGGACATGTTCCTGATCGCGGTGGGCCTGGCCATCGCCGCCGTGCCGGAAGGTTTGCCGGCGGTGGTGACCATCAGCCTGGCGCTGGGCATGCGCGAGATGATCAAGCGCAATGCGCTGATCCGCCGCTTGTCTTCGGTGGAAACGCTGGGTTCGGCCACCGTGATCGGTTCGGACAAGACCGGCACGCTGACCCAAAACGAAATGACCGTGACCCGCCTGTGGGTGGACGGCCAATTCATTGAAGTCACCGGCAGCGGCTATGTGCCGCGCGGCGAGTTCCTCGTGGATGGCAAGCCGATCGACCTGACGGCGTACCCCGCGATGCGCACCGCCCTGTGGGTGGGCACGCTGAACAACGACTCGCTGCTGGAACCCACCGGGGCCACCGAGACCCAGAAAACATTCCGGGTGGTGGGCGACCCCACCGAGGGCGCCCTGCAGGTGGTCGCTGCCAAAGCCGACCCGAACTACACGCGTTTGTCCGAGTCTTACCCGCGCAAAGAGGAAATCCCCTTCGACTCGGAGCGCAAACGTATGACCACCCTGCACGAAGTCAGCGCGCCGAGCGACAGCGACCTTTCGCCGTTTTCCAGCGAGGACGCCAACCGCACCTGGCACGCCGTGGCGGTTAAAGGCGCCCCGGACATCATCCTGGACCTGTGCAGCCGCTACCAGAAGATGGATAACAGCCAGGCGCCGCTGACCCCCGAGATGCGCGAACAAATCTTGCAGGCTAACCACCAGATGGCCAACGATGCTTTAAGGGTTATCGCCGTGGCCTTCCGCCTGGTGGAAGATAAACCCCAGGACCTGTCTGCCGAAAACCTGGAGAAAGACCTGGTGTTGGTGGGCTTGCAGGGCATGATCGACCCCCCGCGCCAGGAAATTGCCGGGTCATTGGTGAAAGCGCGCACCGCCGGCATCCGCACGGTGATGATCACCGGCGACTACCCGGACACGGCGGCGGCCATCGCCCGGCAGATCGGGCTGAGCAAACCCGGCGACGACAACGTGCTCTCCGGGACGCAATTGAACAAGATGAACGATGCAGAGTTGCAAGTGCAGATCTTACACACCAGCATCTTTGCGCGCGTCTCCCCCGAGCACAAAGTGCGCATTGTGAAGGCGCTGCGCTCCAATGGCAACGTGGTCGCCATGACCGGCGACGGCGTCAACGACGCCCCGGCCCTGAAGCAGGCGGACATCGGCGTGGCGATGGGCATCACCGGCACGGATGTGGCCAAGGAAACTGCCGACATGGTGCTCACCGACGACAACTACGCCAGCATCGTTTCCGCGGTGGAGCAAGGCCGCGTCATCTACAGCAACATCCGCAAATTCGTCTTCTATTTGCTCTCGTGCAACATGGCAGAAATTGCCATCATCTTCATCGCCACCGCTCTGGGCCTGCCTTCGCCGCTTAATGTGATCCAATTGCTGTGGTTGAACCTGATCACCGACGGCGCGCCGGCGCTGGCGCTGGGCACTGAAAAAGGCGACCCGGACGTGATGCAGCAACCGCCGCGCCCGCCCAAGGAGCCGATCATCAACCGCAAGATGCAGATCGAGATCGTCGTCCAGACCGTGGCGATCACCGCTTCCTGCCTGGCAGCCTACTGGCTGGGCCTCATCATGCACCCGGAACCTGCAGGGGTTTTCAACACCACGGCGGCCACCATGGCCTTCGTTACCCTCTCGTTTTCTGAACTGTTCCGCGCCTTCACCGCCCGCTCCGAACGCTATCCCATTTTGCGCATCGGCGTGTTCAGCAACCGCAACATGACCTATGCGGTGCTGGCCTCGGCCGTGCTGCTGCTGGCGGTGATCTACATCCCGTTCATGAACGAGATCTTCGACACCATTCCGCTGAATTGGTCGCATTGGCAGTATGTGCTGCCGCTGCTGTTTGTGCCCTCTATCGCCGCCGAAGTTTCCAAGGCGGTCGTGATGCGCCGGTCAAACCGGCAGGCGGCGCAGCCGGCGTAGCGCTCCCGACCCACGCCTCACCAGGAAAAGTTTGTTGGTGGTTGTGGGGGATGGGGGTGAAGAATCGACTTGATAAGAGGATCGATGCAATAGGAGCGGAAGGTCTTCCCCAAACAAGCCCTGTACGTCATTGCGAGGAGGGCTGAAAGCCCGACGTGGCAATCTGCTAGCCACGGAAAAATACCTTCGGTTATTCATCTTCGTGG
>DATBWP010000159.1:0-3696 GCA_036514735.1 Anaerolineales bacterium | reverse complement strand
CGTGGAGGCGGTGAAGGCCGGGCCGTGGAAGGCGCCGCCCAGCGAGCGGGACAGCAGAATTACATAGATATGCCAGATCTGCACCCAACCCAGTGCGAACAGCGCAGCTAATACCAGGGTCGCCAGGGCGATTCCGGTGTCGGCAGCGATCATCAACCGCTTGCGATTGGATCGATCGACGATGGTCCCGGCAATGGGACCCAACAGGACCTGCGGCAGCATGGCCACCAGGGTTGCCGTGGTCAGCACGGTAGCCGACCCGGTCTCAGTGGTCAAATACCAGATCAAGGCGAATTGCACCAGGGAGCTTCCAAGAAGAGAAAGCGCTTGCCCCACCCAAATGGTAAAAAACGAAACCTTCCAGTTTACGGAAGGCTGGTTATTTTCGTTCATCTAAACTTCCTTTGAATAATTTGATAAATTCACATTATATCTTCCTATTTATTGGGGTTTTACTGTAGAAATTCTAAGAGATATTTAATGTTTGTCAAGTTAATGTTTAAAAATCTCAGCTTGCCGGTTCAATCAAGTACGGTAAACTAGAGTTCATGGAAAACAAAACCGAATTCGCCCTTCACTTTGAAGCTAAGGGTAGCGGGACACCCTTGCTGCTCATCCACGGTTTTCCCCTAAGCAGCCGCATGTGGGCTGGTCAGATGGAAGCGCTCAGCAGCCAAGCCCAGGTCCTTGCACCCGACCTACCCGGCTTCGGTGACTCGCCCCTTTCTGACACTGTTTACACAGTCGAACGCTATGCAGAGGACTGTGCCGCGGTTTTAGATGCGCTGGACCTTTTAGAGCCAGTGGCAGTAGGTGGCCTTTCCATGGGCGGATATATCGCCCTGGCCTTTGCCCGTCTCTTCCCGGAACGCGTGGGCGCCTTATTGCTGCTTTCCACACGGGCCGGCGCCGACTCGGCCGAGAGTAAAGCTAACCGCGACAAAGCCATCACCGGCGTAAAGGAGCACGGCGCTAGTGCGGTGACCGAAGCCATGCTCCCCAAGCTGCTGGCGCCGGCGAACTATGCCGGACAGCCGGCTATGGCCGCTGAAGCCAGGGAGCTTATGCGCACCGCCAGCCCCGACGGCATTGTGGCCGCGTTGAGCGCCATGCGCGACCGGCCGGATGCCACGGGCCAGCTCGGCAACCTGGGAGTGCCCACGCTGATCGTGCATGGCAAGGACGATCAACTGATCCCGTCCAGTGAGGCAGAAGCCATGGCTGCAGCGATCAGAGGCAGTCAACTCCACTTGATCGCCCAGGCCGGCCACCTGCCCAACCTGGAACAGCCAGAAGAATTCAACCATATCCTGTCGAAGTTCTTGACTGAGATTTCTTAGATCTAACTTAACCTTGTTAACCGCGTCATTCTGAGTACGTTAGCCAGCCTGTGGCTGGCTAACGACACGAAGAATAACCGAATCGTTACTTTTTTTAACCAATCCGCATGAAAAAAAGAACTTTGTGGTAACTCTTCGCCTTCACTCAGCGTGGCAAGGCAAGCATAGTTGGAGGACAGTCTGGGCATTACTACCTACTTTCACCTGTTCACACCTACTGTCTACTGTCAACTGCTATAATCCCGCCATGCAGCTTCCGGCTGACCTCCAACCTATTGATTATCTGGCCATCGGGCATCTCGCCATTGACCTGACGCCGCAAGGCCCACGCCTCGGCGGTTCAGCGGCTTATGCCGCGCTCACTGCTCGCGCGCTGGGTTGGCGCGCCGGCATCCTCACCGCCTGGGCCGAAGAGCTGCCGTTGGGTCCGCTGGCCGATCTCCCCATCATCAATCTCGGCGCAGAAAAAAGCAGCACCTTCGAAAACATCTACACACCCAACGGGCGCACCCAACGCTACTCAGGCGATGCGCCCTTCCTTGAATTCCACTTCATCCCCGAGGCCTGGCGCAATCCGCGCATTTTGCATCTGGCGCCGGTGGCCCGCGAAGTTTCCCCACGCATCCTGAAATACCTGGATAATTCCTTCCTGGGAGTCACTCCCCAGGGCTGGCTGCGCGAGTGGGATGCGGCCGGCCAGGTAAGTGTCTCCCATTGGGAAGAAGCCGCCACCGTGCTCAGCCGCGCCGACGCCGCCGTACTGGCCCGCGAGGATGTGCTGGGCGACGAGGGCCAGCTCGAACGCCTGGCTGCGGCCTGCCCATTGCTGATCGTGACCGAGGGCTCGGCAGGGGCAACCATGTACACCCAGGGCGAGAAACATCACATCAGCACCCCTGCAGTACGAACAGTGGTCGACCCCACCGGCGCTGGGGATATTTTCGCAGCGGCATTCTTTATCCAGCTCTACCAGAATGGCGATCCGCTGACAGCCGCCCGCTTTGCCTCTCACGCAGCGGCGCGTTCTGTAGAGCGCGCCGGACTGGCCGGTGTGCCCAGCCGCGAGGAACTGTACGAGCTGGCGCCTGAGGCGCTGTAGCATGGCGCGCATCTATACCCTGGTCAACCAAAAAGGTGGGGTAGGTAAAACCACCACTACGATTAACCTTGGCGCTTATTTGTCTTCCCTGGGGCAGCGCGTGCTGCTGGTGGACCTGGACCCGCAGGCCAATGCCACTTCCTGCCTGGGCATAGACAAGCGTTCCGTCAGAGCAGGGACGTATGAAGCGCTGATGGGTTCCCGGCCGGCTGCTGAAACTATTTTGCACAATAAGCAATTTAAGTTATCCCTGCTCTCCTCCGCGCCGGCGCTGGCCGGAGCTGAAGTGGAACTGGTCAATGAGTTGGCTCGCGAAGGGCGTCTCAAGCAAGCCCTGGTGCCCATCAAGGACCGCTACGATTACATTCTGATCGACTGTCCTCCCTCGCTCGGCCTGCTGACGCTCAACGGCATGGTGGCCGCCCAGGATGGGCTGATCATCCCTGTGCAGTGCGAATACCTGGCGCTGGAAGGGTTGGGCATGCTGTTGGACACCATTGAGCGCGTGCGCAAGGCGCTTTTCCCCCAGTTGCGTATCCGCGGGGTGCTATTGACCATGTATGACAACCGCACCAACCTTGCCCAGGAAGTGGTGGATGAAGTGCGCCGGCATTTTAAGAACCAGGTATTCACCGCGGTTATCCCGCGCAGCGTGCGCCTGGCCGAGGCGCCTTCGCATGGCCTGCCGATCCTGGCATATTTCCCCAACTCAGCCGGCGCTGAAGCTCACCGCGCCCTGGCCAACGAAGTCCTGCAGCAAGATGGGGTGAAAGTGGCGGTGGAGGCTTAGCATGGCAGGCAAGATCCGGCTCGGCAAGGGCCTCGACGCGTTAATTCCACCCAGCGACAGCGCGCTGAAGCTAAGCGATGTGCAGCAGATGGCGGTGGAACAGATCCGCCGCAATCCGCACCAACCACGCACCACCTTCCCCAAGGAACAACTGGAAGAACTGGCCGCATCCATCCGCGCCCATGGAGTCATCCAACCGCTGATCGTGAAGCGCGGCCCGGATGATCAGTTCACCCTGATTGCCGGCGAGCGCCGCCTGCACGCTGCCAGGCTGGCCGGGCTTGCCCAGGTGCCGGTGGTCCTGCGCGAGGCCGATGACCAGGCCTTGGTGGAGCTGGCCCTGGTGGAGAACGTACAGCGCGCCGACCTGAGCCCGCTGGAGGCTGCCGAAGCCTACCAACAGTTACACAAAGAGTTCGGCCTTTCGCACGAGCAGATCGCCGCGCGGGTAGGCAAAAGCCGAGTTG
>DATBWP010000158.1:0-2325 GCA_036514735.1 Anaerolineales bacterium | reverse complement strand
CGGATCTTTTCGAATTCCGCCGCGTGCCGTTCAGCCTGCTTGTGCTTCTCCAGCAGTAGGGAGAGCAGGAAAGCTACACCTGGCACCAGATTAGCCGCGTAGCTCGCCGCCGGCAAATGCTGGCTGGCTTCAGCCAGCAGCGCATCTAACGCCAGTTGGTCAGATTTGCGCAGAGCGCGCCGATAAGGCACCAGATATGAAAGGAAGCGCTGGTAGTTAAGCGTGACGGTGGGGAGCGTGTGGCCCATTAAAACAACCCTGCCATATCCAGCTGGACAGCTTCAGTTTTTTCACTTACCGCCTGGAAATAGAAACGCGTGCCAGCACAGCTTTCCAGCATAGTCAGCAACTGTGGTCGCGCCGGATCAGGATCAGCATCGATGAGCAGCGGGGCCGTATGGCTAAGCAGTTTCACGCGCTCCAGGCATTTCTGCAGCAACATTTTCACCTGATGCTCGGCCAGGTTTTCATCATAAAAAGAAGCCAGCATATCGGTGATGATCAGTGGCACTGAGCTGGGTTGGAGGGCTTGCAGAGTATCCAGCATCTGGTAACAGGTTTCAGCCCGTGAAACTGAAATGCGGTCGAGAATCTCGTAGTAGCTGCCGGCGCGCTCCCCCAACAGCAAAGGCAGGCCATCGAAGGAGATCCAATTGCCGCCCACGATGACCTGCACCGGTTCCTGCAAGGCAAAGCGATCCACCAGTTCTTGCATGGCACCGCGCAACACCTTGCGCTCGCCCTGAAACAGATAAATGGAGCCCGGTTCCGCCGAAGGCACCAGACTACGCATACTGGAGAGCGCTCGAGAACCGGGGACAATGTTGCGACTTGGTTGAAAAGGCATCCCTAACTCCTGGCTCCTGATTGTACTAGAACGTTAGTTCTACAGTCAAGTGTGAGCTGGGGCCCCGTCTCGCCCTTTCAAGCGAACTCTAGGGAAAAATGGCTGGCTTATTCCTTGCAACCTTTGTATAAAGAAACGCCAGCCTTAACAATGCCACGCGCCTCTGCCCCTATCCTTTTGATCCTGGCCACTTTGGCCTGCAATTTCCCGACCACTCAAGTGGTGGTTGCCACCATCCCGGTAATCACCAGCCCAGAAGCCACTCCATTGGGGGCAAACCTCCCCGCTCCCACGCTGCCGCCCACCCGCGACCCGAATCTGCCCATCGTCTCGCCCACCCCCGACAACGCCCACAACTTACCCACCCTGCGCGGCGACTTCATTGAATACCAGGTCCAGCCCTATGATTTCTTGAGCAGCATCGCCGAACGCTTCGGGGTAACGCTGGAAGAGTTGATTGCCGCTAATGATCTGGCAGACCCCAACCAGCTCGAAGTCGGCCAGATCCTGCGCATCCCTCCCCAGTCGGCAGCCAGCCTCGGCCCCGATTTCAAGATCATCCCCGATTCCGAATTAATCAACGGGCCTACAGCCATCTTCTTCGACGTCGCCAGTTTCATAGAATCGCAAACTGGCTATCTAAAGGAATACCGCGCAGAGGTGGACCAACGCTCCCTCAGCGGCGCGCAAATCGTGCAGCGCGTCGCCAGCGAATATTCGGTTAATCCCAAATTGCTGCTGGCCGTCCTGGAATTTCAAAGCAACTGGGTCAACGACCCCAACCCGCGCACCAGCACGCTGGATTATCCCCTCGGCAACACAGACGCCTGGCGCCGCGGGCTTTATTTGCAACTTTCCTGGGCGGCTGATAACCTGAACCAGGGTTATTACGATTGGCTATCCGGTGCGACCGCCGGCTGGAAATTAACCGACACGACCTTTATTCCGGCTGCGCCTACCATCAACGCCGGCACGGCCGCGGTGCAATACTTTTTTTCTCTGTTGTACCCACAAGCTGAATGGCAGCAGGCAGTTTCTGATGGCGGAATTTTTTCTGTCTACAATCGCCTGTTCGGTTATCCCTTTGACCTAACCCTGGACCCGTTGTTGCCCACTGACCTCTCGCAGCCCACCATGCAACTCCCCTTTGAGAATGGCGTTCCCTGGGTTTACAGCGGTGGCCCACACGGCGGCTGGGGAAACGGCTCCGCCTGGGCTGCGCTGGATTTCGCCCCGCGCGGGGAGATGCTGGGCTGCAATCAGAGCCAGGATTGGATAGTGGCAGTTACCGACGGCTTGATCGTGCGCGCCGATAACGGCGCGGTGGTGCAGGACCTGGATGGGGATGGGTACGAACAAACCGGCTGGACGGTGCTCTATATGCACGTGGCCACTGACGGCCGGGTCGAAACCGGTCAAATGGTGCAAGCCGGAGACCGCATCGGGCATCCCTCTTGTGAAGGCGGTTATGCCACCGC
>DATBWP010000157.1:0-2128 GCA_036514735.1 Anaerolineales bacterium | reverse complement strand
GGTTTCCCACGCGCCCTTCGGTACGGCGATTTGGTGGCTGCCGGCTGATGGCGCGGCTTTGTTGCGTCGCTTGGGTTACGCTGCGCCCAAGTCCGGCCGCGTCCAACCCCTGCCGGAATTCATTGACCTCATTTCTGCCCGCAGCGAAAACTATGTTCGGCCGGCTGCCCTGCCTGCCGTGCAATTGGCGGACATCACCGCCGATCAGGTTCGCCGCGATTTCACCATCAACACTCTTGCCTTGCGCTTGGACGGCCGCGAGGCGGGCCGGCTCTTGGATCCATGGCAGGGCTTGCCGGATTTGAAAGCCGGCATTTTGCGCACGCTGCATCCACGCTCCTTCTCCGATGATCCCACGCGCATCCTGCGCATCTTGCGCTTCGCAGGCAGGCTGCGCTTTAAAGTTGAAGCCAAGACCCAGCAGCAATTGAAGGCTTCCCTGCCCGGCCTGGCCCTGGTATCCGGTGAGCGCCTGCGCAATGAGTTGGACCTGGTGCTTGTCGAAAAGCAGCGAATAAAAATGTTACAGTCCATGCAACGCCTGGCTGTGCTGCGCCACATCCATCCTAAGCTGCGTTTCCCCGCGCCGGCGGCCGGCTTGCTCAATCGCGCCGGCTTCAAACCTGTTCCCGACCATTGGGACCTACAGGGTGCAACTGTTGTCGAACTCGGTTATGTTTTCTGGTTCATGCAGCTTGCCCCAAACCAGGTGGCCGACTTGTGCGAACGCCTGCGTTTCAACGTCAACTTGAAGGCCGCCACCCTGAGCGCGGCGCGCCTGCGCGCGGCCCAAGCCCGGATTCGCGGTCTCTCGCCGAGTCGCTTGGTGGCCCACTTGGAAAAAGAACCTCCGCTGGCCATTTACGCGCTTTATCTAGCGAACAAGAATGCTCCGATCGGCCGCTTATTGGAAAGCTATGCCAAAAAATGGCGACATGTCCACCCGCTTACGGATGGGAACCTCTTGCGCAAGAAAGGCCTGCATCCCGGGCCGGCGTATAAGCTCATTCTCAGCCGGTTGCGGGCGGCGCGCTTGGACGGAGAGGTGCGCACGGCAAAGCAGGAATCAGTTTTGTTGGAGAAGCTTTTGGATGAGCATCGCTGACCATCATGCCCAGGTCCCTTGGCTGGCTGAAGTCAAAATCCGGCAAGTTGCTCAAGGCGATCTGCCCGCCTTGGAGTGGGAAGGCGCATACACGCATTTCCGTCGCGTGTACCGGCGCGCTTTTGAGCGTTCTCGCCGCGGGGCAGCGCTGCTCTGGGTAGCGGAGAACGGCGCCGGCTTGTTGCTTGGCCAGCTGTTCGTGCTGCTCAAAAGTGAGATCGACCGCGACCTAGCCGATGGCCTCCAGCGCGCCTTCATCCACGCCTTTCGTGTGCGCCCCGAATACCGCCGAGTAGGACTGGGCAGCCGCCTAATGCAGCATACCGAAGTTGACCTGCTCCAGCGCGGTTTCCGCTGGACTTTCCTGCATGTAGCCCGCGAAAACGAATTAGCCATCCGTTTTTACGAGCGCTGGGGCTACCGCCGGCTCTCGCAAATCTCGGGCGAGTGGTCCTACGAAGATCACCAAGGCCTGCTTCGCCATGAGTCCGAGCCCGGCTGGCGCATGGGAAAGATGCTCACCAAATAACCGAGTTCTTTATCTCCCCTGTCATTGCGAGCGAAGCAATACAAGGTCTTGCCAATCCGTTTTTTTGGTGCTACAATTTCCCTGTTCTGTAGTACCCATAGTAGCTTCACCGGAAAGTGGGCAACCCCCACTTTTTCGTTTAGTTAGGCATATCTGGGTGCTCAAGGAGTTATCGCAGCAATGAAAAAAGAATTCTCCCTGGCTTTCAACGAGGTCCTCGACGATAAGCAATTACCCCGCGAGGTAATTCTGCAAGCCGTCAAAGATGCCCTGGTCCAGGCTTATCGCAAGACCGTCACCGCCTCAACCGCCCAGTTTATTGATGCCAAAATCGATGAACAAACCGGCGAGGTGCATATCTTCGCCGAAAAAGAAGTCGCCGAAGAGGTGCAGGATGACCGCACCGAAGTGACTCTGGAAAAGGCCCGCCAGGTGGACCCGAAAGCAAACCTCGGTGATATTGTGGTCGTCGAGACCACGCCCGAGAATTTCGG
>DATBWP010000156.1:0-5061 GCA_036514735.1 Anaerolineales bacterium | reverse complement strand
GAGGGCTTACGCCATCGTGACGATTGTCAACTAGGTTCGCTGCCGGCGTAAGCGCCAGGCTAGCAAGCCAGTAAGCAGAGCTAAAAACGCCAGGACGAGTTCCAAAGAGCGCGCATTCTGTTGCATAAAACTGCGCAATTCAAATGGAGCGGGTTCATCCACCATAAGCCGATCGGCTTCTTCGGGCGCGACGAACAAGTTGTATTCTTCTGTCGGCTGCGGAGCTGTACCGCCAATCTCGGGGGTTGCGGTTTCGCCCACTTTCATGTCGGGCTCTTGGGCCAAAAAGGCGGCAGACGGCTCTTCGGCCGCGGGGGCGGCTCCGAAAGATAGGCCACCAGTGGCCCAAAAATCACCCAGCAGGACCACCACAAGCATCAGGGTGGCAGCCGCTGAAACCAGGTTCAGGCTGTTCCAACCACCCCAGGCGCGCCGTTGGCCGGCTTCGGCCATAGCACGCGTTAAGATGAAATTGTGCGGGGTGCGCCGTTGCGGGGCGCGCCGCAGCAAAGCGCGGGTGCTTTCAATTGCTTTTAAGGCAGCGGCCAGGGATGGGTCTGCTTTAAGACGCTGTTCGAGTTGGCTGTGCTCGCGCGAACTTAGCGCCTTGTCCAGGTAAGCAGAAAGGCGCTCCAAGTCGCGGGGAGAGATGCCAGATATCACGATGTTTCCTCAGTATGTAGACGGAAACGGTCAGGCAGTAGTTCCATGAACGCCTGCAGGCAGCCTTGCAGCCGCGTGCGGGCGCGAGCCAGGCGGCTTTTTACGGTCCCAAGTGGGCGCTTGAGGACTTCCGCCGCCTCAGCGTAATCCATTCCTTGGACATCAACCAACACCACCGCGGCGCGAAACTCGGCTTCCAGCTGATTTAGGCAGCGCTGGATGGCCGCGCTCAATTCCACGCGCTCGGCTAGTTCCTGCGGTCCCTCCCCAGGATCTGCCATCCAGCGAGGTTGCAAAGGTTCCTCACCCTCGCGGCCCTCAGGTTCGAGTTCAGTTTGTGGGCGGCGTTTGCGGCGGCGCAGTTCGTCGTAGCAGCCGTTGGTCACGATGCGCAACAGCCAGGCCTTGAAGGAACCGCCGCGGTAGCGGTGCAAGTTACGGTATGCGGCAATAAAAGCCTCCTGGGTGGCATCCTCAGCAGAGGCGTCGTCGCCCAGCAGGCGATAAGCCACGTTGAAGGCCAGACCCTGGTAGCTGATCACCAGGTGGTTGAAAGCCTCCAATTCACCTTGCTGGGCGGCCTGGATGAGTTGAATTTCATCCATGTTGCTTCCAGCGGGAGCCCAGGGTGAGGACGAAAAAGCTGCGTGAGATAAGCAGACCGAGGGCGACGGCCCCACCCATGATGAACACAAACACGGGAACTAGCGGCGTTCCCAGCCACAAGGCGCGCAAAGCTGCTGCCGGTAGCGCAGCGATACCGGCAGCCAGCGGCACGCGCCACAATTGCGTCCACTGACCGGCAGTTTGTGGTTGGTAGAGCTTCAACGCAGCCGCGGCCAACAACCAGGTTAGAAAATATGGGAAAAACGTGAACGGCAAACGCTCCCATAGCACAGCGTCGATTTGATGGAAGCGCAGCCCCAGCATGGTCACGATAAGGATGGCAACCGCGTCGTCTATGAGCAGAAGCACAGAGGGCAAGGGCATAGGCTGGTTTTACCACAATCAGTATAAAGGCACTCGTAAAGTTGTTGTTGTAGTGGTCGGGGGCTTAAAGGGTATAACAACAACAACTTTGGGCTGAGCCGTATTTGTCAAGTTGACCTAATAACAACATGGGGGCTAGGGGTTTATGACAATGTGACAAGAGACAAGGGCAAGTGGATAGCGTAACTGGCCAAGCGGAGAGTTTAGAGTTCCCACAAGGGATATTGATATCAGGATCAAGGTGATTTAGGGGAAAAGAGCAATGATTGTCAAGGAATGGGTGTGTATTTCCTCCGGGGCTGGTCGAGCTGGGGGATTGCTTCGAATTGTTGCGCAAGTCTCGTAAAGACGGCGGAGCAGGCTTGGGGATCGCTTCGACTTGCTACGCAGCTCAACCAGTGGCCGCTATTCGTGAGGCAAGGTCAATAGCGTTGCATGCCAGCACGGCAATGGTATAACTACGGTCGTATGGAACCTCAAGGGTTGGAGTTGGGCCGCATCAAGGTGATCTGCCTGGACGTAGATGGCACGCTACGTAAAACCGACGAGCAATATACGGCGCGCATCAATACGCTGCTCAGCCCACTGCGGTGGGTATCACGGCGCAATACTTTGCCGATTGCCCGATCCATCGTCACACGCTTCGAAGACCCGGTGAATAACCTGTTCACGTTTGCCGAGCGTTTACACGTCCACGCTCCGCTGCACAAATTAGTGGATGTTGCCAATCCATGGAAGCGGCGCCGCTCCCGGCCCGGTTATTACCAGACGATCCCGGACTTGCAACCGGCCATCGAAAAATTGGCTTTCAGCTATCCGTTGGCAGTCATCAGCGTGCGCGGCGCGGTAGGGACCAAACATTTCCTGCAACAAACGGGTTTGGCTGAGTATTTCACATATGTAGTCTCGGGGCAGACGGCGCGCCATTCCAAGCCCTATCCACACCAGGTGTATTGGGTGGCGCAACAGATGAAGATCGATCCAAGCCAATGTCTGGTGGTTGGAGATACGACTATCGATATCCGTGCGGGACGGGCAGCTGGGGCGCAGACGGTTGGCGTGCTCTCCGGTTTCGGCAAAGAATGGGAATTACGCGCGGCAGGAGCGGACCTGATCCTGCCCAGCGTTGTTGAATTGCCAGAGGCGCTGGGCCTGAAATAAGGTCTTTCTTGTTCGAGGATGGGGGAAATGCAACCTTCCTCTAATAGCAGAAATAGGCCGGCTTTTTATTTGCTTAATCGATTTAGGAAGTTCTGGTAGCGTTCCGCGTTGGGGGGATTGAGCGCCAGGATGGCGCGCACCGCGGCTTTGGCGCCTTCGCGGTCCCCGGAATCCACCATTAATTCACCGACTTTATTCCACTGGCGGATGGCCTCCTCACGCTGGCCGTTCTGCTGGTAAGCCTCGGCCAGCCGGCGGTTAGCAAGAGCAAAACGCGCATTCTCGGCGACCAGACTGACTAGAAAAGTGGCTACGTCTTGGTCGCGGCCGCGGCTATTAAGATACGAAAGGTAATTATCCAGTTCGGTGTTGGCCTTGGCTTCCTGCCCAAGGCGCAAATTGAGCTGCACCAGGTTGAGGCGGGCGGTTTCGTCGTTGGGCGCCAGGGTGCGCAACTGCTCGTAAACTAGCAGCGCCTTGCGCCAATCGAGACGCTGCAGGTCTATATCGGCCATCTGGTGCAAGATCTGCACGGACCAGGCAGCATCCACCTCAGTGCCCTGCGCTAACCGCATAGCTTTCTCATAGGTGTCCCGGGCTATGTCCAATTGTGCCAGGCGGTAATAAACATCAGCCAGTTCAAGGTATTGATTGGCAGCTTCTTTGATCTGCCCACGGGCGGTAAGCTGCTCAATCAAGTGAATACGGGCCTCTACATCAAGGGGGGATATGGTTAGGATACGTTCGTAGATCTGAGTCGCCCGGTCCCCTTCGCCGCGCGCCGAATATACCCGCGCCACCGTGGACAGTTTTTCGATAGCTTGCTGCGGACGCGCGTTCATTAGCAGCAATTCACCCATTTGGACGTGCAGCGGCAGATAGGTGGGTGAAAACTCCAATGCGGTATAGGCCTCTTCCATCGCCCCGCGGAAATAGCCTTCGCGATAGATCCTGTTAATGCGCGCTAATGCATCCACTAACTGGGCGCTATTGGTGTGCGTCAGGATATCTGCAACGGGAAGCGGCGCGAGATCGTGGGGCGAGCTCAGCAATTGTCCACGGGCTTCATGCACACTGCTGCGCCAGTTCGACTGCACCAGGAGATGGCGGATATTCTCGCACAGCAGCTTGGTGGCGCCTTCATCAGTATTATGCGCTGCGGCAGCGATTAGCGGCTCATATTGGCCACGCAAAGCTTCGGCTTTGTTCTCGGGGACCACAGAGGCATCCGCTATTTTCAAAGCCTGGAGATATTCGACGACAGCTTCGGGGAAGCGGTTTTGCGTACCCAGGTAGTCCCCCATCAACAAGCGGGAGGCCAGGGCAAAATCCAGGTGTTTTACCGCCTTTTGGAAGCTGCGCTGGGCTGTCTCGCTCTCCCCTTCGTCGGTAAGTAGCAAACCTAGCACAAAATGCGCCGCAGGATGGTCTAGCCCAGCCTCAATAGCCGCCTTCAATTCCTCAGCGGCGATTTTATATTTGGCTTGGGTATGGAGTTGGATGGCCTGGCTGAGGTGGCGGATGATGGCGCGTTCGTCGAAGCCGCGCGCCAACAGGCCGTCGGAAACAACCCGCGCAATGGAACGCAGGCTGGCTGTTTTCTTAACCGGCTCCGCTATTCCCGGAGTCAGGTCAAAAAGCATGGCAGCCAGGGCTTGCAACGCGGCCTGGGTGGCTTCTTCAATGGGGTTAGGTCCCTGCTCCAGTTCAAGCCGCGCCGTCTTTTTAGGCGCTGGTTTGGCGGAAGCCGCCGGCAATCGCAACGGGCCGCTGACGGTGCTTTGTCGCACCGGCTTGGGCAGCATTTTGAACGCTTGTAACATGGCGACGGCTTGCTGGGCTTCAGAATTTTTCGGATTCAGTTTTAGCGCCCCCTCGGCGGTTTTGCGCGCCTCATCGATCATCCCGGCATGCTGTTGCAGCGCGGCCACGGAAATGTATTCTGTAATCGCCTGGGGGGTGCGCCCCAGCGTGCTATACAACTGGGCCAACTGCGCATGGGCATCGATGTTATCGGGGTCCAGGCGGATGACGCGGGTCCAATTGTTGATCGCTTTATCGGCATCGCGCAGCTTATGGTAGAGCTCCGCAGCCCGCATGGAATATTCCACGGCTTCGCTGGTCCGCCCGGTTTGCTTGTAGATGAGCGCGGTCTTTTCGACTGGGAGCGGATCCTCAGGAGAAAGGCGCGCGGCGCGTTTATAAAGTTCCAAGGCCTGCGCAAGGTTGCCCAGTTCAAAATGGGCT
>DATBWP010000155.1:0-2296 GCA_036514735.1 Anaerolineales bacterium | reverse complement strand
GAAATTCCAGGGGATTGAAATAGGTGACGAGGTCATCCTCTCGCCCGGCAGCAAGGTGCTGTGCAAAGAAGGCGTGTTGCGCGTGGCCGGCGGCACGCTGCTGGGCGCCAACGCCGTGCTGCTCGAATCCACCGGTGAAGATGAAGTTTGGGCCGGCTTGCCCGCTAAAAAAGTGGGCATGCGGGATTATTGAACCGCCGTCATTGCGAGCGAGCCTAGCGGGTGAAGCAATCTCCCTCATCCGTTTACGGATTGACAGCCCTTGTGCCCGCCTGTACAATGTCACCCCGGAGTTTGGGGTACCCCCTCGCCGAGGTAGCTCAGTTGGTAGAGCACGCGACTGAAAATCGCGGTGTCGCCAGTTCAATTCTGGCCCTCGGCACCTACGCAAGCGCAAAAGCAGCGCTTGCCTCTGGAGTGTCCTACTCGGCTAACGCCGAGTAACGGAACTCCAGGCCGGATTGCGAAATAGGAGCGGAGCTAATTAGAGCAGAACCTAGGCTCTGCCCAAAACGCAACTCCATATGTCAGGTTATAATTGTTTCTCACTAGCGGGCGTGGCTCAGCGGTAGAGCGTCTCCTTGCCAAGGAGAAGGCCACGGGTTCAAATCCCGTCGCCCGCTCTAAAACAGGTCGCAAGACCTGTTTTGTTTAAAATTCCAGGGGTAAATGTGTTTTGTGTAACAATCGGTATAATCCCTTTAGGCGACGTGGCCAAGTGGTAAGGCAAGGGTCTGCAAAACCCTCACCACGGGTTCGAATCCCGTCGTCGCCTCACGTAACACCAGCAGACTAATGTTCGTTACCTGTTGCAAGAAAAGGTCAATCAGTCGGATTGGCCTTTTCTTTTTTTTCTATTCCCTGTCCATCATTGCTTGCTTAGCCAATCGGTCCACCCGATGGTTGTCCCTGTCCGTGGCATGCCCCTTCACCCAATGCCAGTGGATCTCGTGGCGTTGGATGGCTGCTGCCAGCGCCTGCCACAGCTCCACGTTGGCCAACTTACCGCCTTTGCGTTTCCAGCCGCGCGCCTGCCAGCCGGGCAACCATTCGGTAATGCCGCGCCGCAGATATTGCGAATCGGTATAAAAGGCCACCTGGCTCGGCCGCTCCAGCGCCTGCAGGGCGCGCAGGGCAGCCATCAGTTCCATGCGGTTATTGGTGCTCACCGCTTCGCTGCCGCTGAGCACCCGCTCGCGTCCACCGCTGCGGATCAGCGCCGCCCAGCCGCCGCGGCCCGGGTTGCCCAGGCAGGATCCATCGGAATAAATGGTGACCTGCGCCATGCAGGCATTTTATCAGCGCGTCGTACTTTGCCCTTGTTAAGATCAGGCCTTATCGGCTTATAATGAATTATCTTCCCTTTCCTGATCGCAGGAGGATCTCATGAACAATTTCCGTAAGGAATTCACCACCTATAGTATTGTGCTTATCGCCGTCGCCATCGCCATTAACATCGGTGGCGGGCAAATCCCGCGCCTGGTCGGCCTGCCTCTGTACCTGGACTCGATCGGCACGGTGCTGGTAGGCGTGCTGGTTGGGCCGTGGGCTGGCGCACTGACCGGCTTTTTATCCAATGTGATCTGGACCTTGACTGGCCTTTATCCCCAGGCGATCGCCTGGGCTGGCGTTGCTGCCATTATCGGCGCGCTGGCCGGCATCTTTGGCCAAGCCGGTTGGTTCCAGCAATGGTGGAAGGCAGCCGTCGGCGGTTTGATCACCGGTGTTGTCGCCGCCATCCTGTCCGCTCCCATCGCCGCTTATGTATTCGGCGGCGTCACCGGCAGCGCCGGGACGGATGCGGTGGTGGCCGCTTTTCGCGCCTCCGGCCTCGATGCCCTGTTTTCGAACGTAGCTCAGGGCACGATGTCCGACCCCCTGGATAAGATGATCACCTTCCTGGTGGTGTGGGCAGTTCTGCTGGCGCTGCCGCAACGATTGAAAGCGCGTTCTCGCGGCGAATGAGACCGCTATGCACATTAAATGGCCCGCGTAAGCGGGCCATTTTTTTGAGTATGGTTTAATCCTTGCGTGCGCGGCAACCTGTTGTACCTGGATAAGGAAAGCGGCCTGCACAAGCTGCATCCACTGTCCAAACTCGCTTTCACCTTTTTCTTTTTGATTTGTGCGGCCGCGTTGCCTGGGCTTGCCTGGCTGCTGGCCGCTTATTTTTTTCTCCTGCTGCCCCTGGCTGCCTGGGGCCGGGTGCCCTCCCCGTTTCTACGCAGCAGTTGGGCGGTTCTCACCCCTTTCGTAATTTCCCTGTCCTTGATCCAGGGATTTTTCACAGGCGGTG
>DATBWP010000154.1:0-4423 GCA_036514735.1 Anaerolineales bacterium | reverse complement strand
ACAGCATCAGCAAACCAACTTCCTGTTTGTTGCTGAGACGGATGCCGATGGTGTAGTCGGTTTTGTGGCTTCTGGTCTCGAGCGCCAGGGCCGCAAAGCTTACACAGGGGAGATCTATGCCATCTACATTCTTAAGCAGAGCCAGGGGCAGGGTATTGGCCGCCTGCTGTTTGAGGCCGCGGTAGCGGATCTCAAACAACGGGGCCAAACTTCCATGTTGCTTTGGGTCCTTGCGGATAATACCTCTCGGGGATTCTACGAGCGAATGGGTGGCATGCTGCTTGACGAGAAGGACATCGAGATCGGTGGGGTGGTTCTAAAAGAAGTAGCTTATGGGTGGAGTAAGATTTAATCGATTATGCCGGAACTGCTTCGTATTGCCAGTCCCAATGATGCCCAGCAAATGCTGGAGATCTATGCTCCAGTGGTCTGGGAGACGGTGATCTCCTTTGAACTCGAACCTCCCAGCATCGTTGAAATGCAGCAACGCATTGAAAAGACCTTGGCGAAATACCCGTGGCTGGTGATCGAAGACGCGGGGCGTGTGCTGGGCTATGCTTACGCCACCGCGCACCGTGACCGCCTGGCCTACCAGTGGTCAGCGGACGTCTCCGTCTATGTGCATCCTTTGGCCCGCCGCCGCGGCCTTGCTCGCCGCCTGTATACAGCCCTCCTGAAGCTATTGCGCGCTTTAGGTTATTACAACGCCTATGCGGGCATCGCCCTGCCCAATGAAGCCAGCATAAAACTGCATGAAGCCATGGGCTTCAGCCAGGTGGCGATATATAAGCAGGTGGGGTTCAAGCATGGCGCTTGGCGGGACGTGGGCTGGTGGCAGCTAGCTCTGCGAAAGCGTGACAATCAACCCGCGCCGCCACAGTTGTTTTCTGATCTTCCAAAGCAAATGGAATTTGAAGACTAGAGATTTGAGGCAGCAATTCTCCATCTCCAATCTCCAATCTCTAATCGCTAATCTTCGCCCTTAACCACCCTTTTTACTTTCTTGAATAAGCTGCGGTCAAAACCGGCCAAGTTCCCCGGCCCCAGCTTGCCTGCCGCAGCCACTGCCGCGGCTACATCGGCGCGTAGTTGAGCCACATCCACGCCGCGGCACTGGTCCGGCCAGGGGTGCAGCCATTTCTTGCAACGTTCGAACATCTTGGCCATGCCGATGAAATTGTTGCGCTCGATCTGCAGGTAGACGATGCCTACCTGCAGGATACCCTGGTAAAGGTAGCGCGCTTGCCCGCGTTCATCCCGCCAGGCGGCTTCCAGGGCTTCGTGGGCTTCCCAATACTGCTGCGCGTCGAATAATTCGATGCCTTTGAGCGCCATGGGGTGCAGCTCCCCGCTGCAGGCGCCTGGCAATTGCTCCGGGGTGACAAAGATCTCGTCAGGATTGCGGACGACCATACGGCCAGTATATCCGCGCTATTCGATAAAGATCTCCACGTGGTCGCCGTCTTCCTCGTCGATCACGTCGATTACTTTGCCGGTCATGCCGCTACGGATGGCTTCCATCAGGTCCACCTCGGCTACGCCGGGAACGTATTTCGATGCGATGCCGATGCCCGCGCTCACCAAGCTCAACGGCAGGTTTACGCTAACTTTGTTACGGCCGGTGCCTATATCGGTCACACGCACCCGCAGGTAGTGGCCTTCCTCGGAACGGGCTGCCATCGGCCGTTCCGCTCCCCGATTCAAGGCCTCCAATAGCTTGGCGCCGTCGGCGGCACTAATTTTTCCATCCTGGATCATCTGCAGGATCTTCAGTCGTTCTTCACTGCTGGCCATAATTCCTCCAGGCTCCTATGAAATGCTAATGTCAACGCTGTTTTCGCCATCCTTGCTGTTGGCTTGGATGTGGATGGGTTCCCCACCCCGGCTGGCTTGTTCCAGCGCGTTTATCAGGTTATCAACGTCGGTCTTGTCCAGGCCGGGTACGCGATCGCCTACTAGATGAAGGGCTTTGCCTGCTACACCGACCGGCACCGGCACATCCACTTTGACTTTCACCCGGCCTTCTGCTTTGTTGGATTTCACCCGCACATGTGCCCAGGGCCCCTGGCGGGCAAACCAGCCAAATAGCAACAGCAGCACCCCGAAAGATAGGGGGATCCACGCGCAGAAAAATCCAAACCCGATGCCGCCATCGCGCAGGTCGGCGCTCATCCAAAGGCCGGCCAACACCGCCAGCAGAACCCCGGCTGCGACGAAGATCAGCCACCATCCCTCGTGGCGTTTCGCGCTTTTCGGTTTATCTTGGATGACTTCTACTTTGGGCGCTTTCTTCTCCTGGTTCGGTTGTTTCTTTTCAGCCAGGGCGGAAAGTCGCTGGGTGGCTTCCTCGGGGTTGATCTCGCCGCGCTCTACCTGCTCCAGCACGCCCATGGGAGTCTGGGGCTCAGCCGCGGGGCCTTCCTCAATGGTGAGCAAACGGGCAGCTTCTTCCGGGGTGATTTCGCCTTTTTCCAGGCGGTTCAAGATACTTAGACGGTCGGACCGGTTTAGCATCTTAAGCCTCTTTGTCCTTGGGCTCTTCCGCGGGCAAGGGCGGTACCGGAGGTACTGGTGGAACCGGAGCCACTGGCGGTTGAGGGACCGCCCGGCCTTCCAAGGTATTCAACAACATCTCGGCTTCATCCACGCTGATCTTTTTCTCTTGCACCATCTGCAAGATCAGCGCACGTTCCTTGGTGGAAACCGGTTCGGCGGCCTTGGCGCCGTGCGCCATGGTCACCACGCGGCCGTGGCGCGTGCGCACTCCGCGACCTTGCAGTTTGCGCTCCAGCCTGCGCTGGGCGGCTTCCACCCGCCGCTGGGCGCGGGCTGCAGCCTGCGACCCCGAATTCTTGAAGCGTTCGCCCAGCACTTGCAGCTTCTCATTAAGCGCTTCCAATTGGTCTTCTACCTGGGCGGTCACCTGCCCGGTGATCTCATCGGCCAGGCCGGTGATGTCATCGACGAAGTCCATGTCCGGCAGCAGCTCTTCGTCCAGGTCGCGGCAGCGGAAGTCGATGTGCCCGCCGGCGGAGATCTCGATGATGGCGCCGCCGTCACCCAGGGTAAATTCGTGTTTCCCGGTCTGCAGCACCTGGTTGCCGTCATCCGTGTAAATGTGGATTTCTTTCGCACCGCTGCTCAGGATCACATCTGCGTCGGTGGATGATTCCAGGCGGCAGAACACGTTGCCGCCCGCTTTGATGTGGCATTCGGCGTTATCTTCCAGCTCAAGCCGCACATCGGCGTTTCCACCAACCTTGGCCTCGATGTTTCCCTCGATGTCTCGCAGGCTCAGGTTGGCCGAGACTTTATTGGCAGTGACATCGCCTTCGATGTCACGCAATGAGACATTTCCGGACACCTCGTCAACGCTTAATTCACCTTCCACGCCGCGCGCCGTCAGGTTGCCTGAGATGGACCCCAGGGAAGACGCGCCCACGTTTTTAAGGGTCAGTGAGCCGCCAACGCGCTGCACGTGCACTTCGCCTTCTACGTTCAGTACGAAGGCATCGCCGCCGACTGACTCGATATGTGTCTCGCTTTCTTCGGGGACGCGCACCAGGCAATCGCTGGCGCAGGAGAGTTCCAACGTGTTATCCTCGAAGCTGTAATCGAGGTGTTCCTCGCGTTGCGCCTCGAGGCGAATACTATCTTCTCCCCAACTTTTTAATTGCAAGCTGCCCCCAATCGTGTTGATCTTGAGGAGGGGATTGTCTCCGGATGGAATTTCTAGGCGGGCCATGTTAGTTTCCTTCTTTTTGGATAAGGCGGAGTGCCTCTTCGTAATTGATTGTGCCTCGCTCCAGATCGTCGAGCACGCGTTTTCGTTCCTCGTCGCTGAGCCCAGCGAATTCGTCCTCGCCGGGTTCGAAACCCATGGCGCGGATAATATCCATTAAGCGGTTACGGATGGTGGGGTAGGAGAGCCCTAGATCGGCTTCCATGCGCGTGATCTTGCCTTCGTTGCGCACGAACAGCTCAACGAACGCTAACTGCTCTTCGGTTAGCTGGCTGAAAGCGCCGCTTTGAAAACGGCCTTCCAGCCGGGTGTCGCATTCTCGGCAGGCCAAATGCGTCACCAGCAGCTCTCCGCCGCAGACCGAACAGGCATGTGGGACGGGGTGCATCTTAGCGTCCCTGCCAGGCGGTCGTTTGCTGGCGGCCTTGGCTTTTTTGGCTCTCAGGCTTGATCCAAGTGCCCAGGTTCACCAGGGCTTCGCCAGCCCAGATCCGAGCTTGGTCGGCAAGGTTGAGCTGCGCTAAACCTACATGCTGGTGCTGGGCGTAGCCGTACTCCAAGGGTAGGTTGCGGAGCCGGGTGTCATCTGCATTGAATATGTTCTGGTACATGTGAACCTCCAAGCTAACAAAAAGCTTAAATTTCCTAAAATATCTTTTGTATCTGAGCAAAATTATATAA
>DATBWP010000153.1:0-3721 GCA_036514735.1 Anaerolineales bacterium | reverse complement strand
CGCAAGGTCGCCCCCTGGTCAGATTAGGTCTTAGTAGGTTTGCAGCGAGGCCCCTATAAAGGGCACATTGAAGGGCACGCACCAGATAACTACCGAACGATAGTTTTCCAGTTGAGTCCCTGTGGGGATTTCATAGCTATGGTCCCCGGATACTTGTTTTAGTTCACCCAAGTCAAGCGCATCCGGCAGTTCGCGGCCCTCTTGATTGGGCACCGGATCCTGCACCGCCAGGTACACATGCAGGTCAGGTCCGTCTTCCACTTCGAAATCCGTCAAGACCAGCACCCGTTTGCCCTCTGCGACCTCGTAGATCGTTGCCGTGCCTTGACCGCCATGGGCGATCGGATAGAACTCGCCTCCGGCGAGCAACACCGCCGAGCTGAGGTTCAGCAGGCTCGCCGGCTGCTCTGTGGCGGTTGCCGTCGGAGTAGCTGACGGGGCGGACGTCTCCGCTGGAGGCGGAGGTGTGCGTGTGGGCATGTAAGCCAGGCTCGGGTACCCGGCAACAGGCTGCTCGCGCACGAATACCGGCGCGATGAAGTAGAACGCGGCGGCTGACCCCAACAGGGTTACGCCTAAGACTGCCATGCGCACGGCGGGTTTTTTCAACATTTTAGGCGATTATAGCGTTCGAAGTAGTGCAGCCGAGATTAGCGATTAGTGAATAGGGGAGATAGTAATTGGTAATTGTGTTTAGAAAGGAGGGACTAGGGCTTATCGGCATCCAGCCAGATGTCATAGCCATCAGTTGTTATGCGCGACCAACCCACCTGGTAAGAAGGGAGCACTCGATAGCCCTGCAGATTGAATTGAGTTTCCTCGCCCAGCTCGCCTTGCGCGACCACCCAGATTATTTGCGGGGACAGGTTGGCGAGCCATTCGGGTGGGCTGAGTGCGGGATTGCCGGCGTCTGGCAGCAACAACAGGTCTACCGGTGGCAAGTCCAGCATGCCTGGGTCTGTCAGTAGTTCGAGGTCCAGGCCAACGGGCACCAGCGCGCTGAATTGTTGCCACTCGATAAGGAAGACCGCGCCGCGTGCACCTATGGCGACAACTTCCAGTTTGCCATCAGGCCCGAGGGCAAAAACATCCCCGGTGTGCAATTGGGCGGCCGTAGTCCCGCTGGTGTTCGCGTGCTGCAAAACCGCGCTGACCTGCTCGCCGCCAGACGCCCAGGCCAGCGCACCGGGAGAAACGCGCTCAAGGCCGCTTGCCAGCGCACCGATCTGCTCGCGTTGGCTGCCGGCAAGCAGAAGCCAGTCCAGCCGTTCGCCGAATGGCAGTTCGCGGCGCAGTTCGTCCGTCAGCCTGGTAAGGCTGGGACCCGCATTGATCATGAGCGAACGCCCGGTGGGAGTGCGAATGAGGATGGCTTCACCGCCCACGTCGAGCAAGGTCAATTGCAAGGTCCCATCGGGAGCCGCCAGCGCAACAGACCAAATCCACAGGCAAAGCGCGGCTAGCGTCCCAAGGGCGGCCGCCGGCCGCAGCCGGATGTGCTTCAACTGCTGGCGCAGGGGAGGAGAGGTTAGCACCCCAAGGACGGCAAACCAGGCCAGCACGAAAACGAACGGGACCGCGGCTAACGTCTGCGACGCCCAGGGAAGGCGAGCAAAGAATTCGACAATGCGAATGGTGTAAGCGGCCAGGCCCCAGCTGAGGAACGCCAAGGCTTGACCGAGGGGCAGTACGATTAATCCCATGAGCAGGGAGACGCCACCAAAGATCATCAGGGCGGGCTGGGCCGGCAGGATCAGCAGGTTGGCCGGTAAAGAAAAGACTGACAAGCGTTGAAAATAAAAAAGGAGAAGGGGCAGCGTAGTGAGCTGGGCTGCCAGGGTCATGAAAAGATAATCATTGAGCGGCCCGCGCAGTCGAGCGGCCCAGGCCTTTGAGGTGCGCCGGGCCAGCCATTCATGCGCCCGCCGGCTTAGCGGCGCGGCGTAAAGGATGAGGCCCAGCGTGGCGGCAAAAGATAGCTGGAAGCCAACATCCCAAAGCAGCAAGGGGTTGACCAAGGCCATCAGTGCGGCGCTGATGGCCAGAGTATTCAGCGCTAGTTGCTGACGCCCGGCTTGAAGCGCCACCAGCGCCAGGATGCCCATGATGGCGGCGCGTACCACCGCCGCGTCTGCGCCCACCAGCAGGGTGTACAAGCCGATGCCGACGCCCGTGAGCCAGATGGCGCGCCGGCGCCCGAGCCAGCGGGTAAAGCTGGCCAGCAGCAATCCGGCGATGATGCTGATGTTGAAGCCCGAAATGGCAATGATGTGGCGGGTACCCGTGTCGTTGAAAGCAGCTTTGAGCGGTCCGCTCAGGCCGCTTTCGTCGCCCAGCAGGATGCCGGCCAACAGGGCGGCCTCCTGGGCGGGGAACAGGCGGTAGAGAGTTTCAAGGCCGCGCTCCTGCAGACCGTACAGGGCGGCCCAAAAGGGGTTGCCCTGGTCGCTCTCCAAGCGCGTGGCGGAGGCGAACGGTAACAAGGAGTAGATGCCATCCCGGGCCAGGTAATCCCGATAGGAGAAATCCTCATCGTCGTCGGGAGTAACCAGTTCGCCGCGCAGCAGCACGCGATTGCCATAGTGGAACTCCCCGCCCAGATTCACGCGGGCCAGCAAGCGGCCGCGCACTGAATGCAACCCATCGTCTGAACGGACGCTTTCCGCGTCGAGGCGTAATTCGAGATAGGAATCGCGCGCCAGAGGGGGCTCACTGACTATGCCACGGATCTCAGCCCGCCCGGCGCCCTCGTTGTAAAAGGCCAGGTCAGCGGGGCCAAATTCGGGTTGGGCGGCCTGATAGCGGGCCGCTCCGAAGAGGGAAGCGCAGGCAGCCGTCAAAGCGAATAGAGCCAGCCAGCCAAGGCGCCGCCGCAAGCCGAAGGCGGTTAGCGCCCCGGCCATGGCGGCTAGCAGCCAGGCCCACAACGGGAAAGAAAGGAGCGAGGCCAGCAGGATGCCGACCAGGAAGGCCAGCGAAAGCCAGAGGAGCGGTAGGGCGCGCAGCTGGGTTATGGGATCTTGATGGCTGTCCACCGCTCGGGATTATAAGCTGGTAACAAAAAAAGGCGCCGAAGGGCGCCTTTGGCTTAAAAGAAAAGTTCCCTTGGCAATGACCTACTCTCCCGGGGGGCTGCCCCCCAAGTACCATCGGCGCTAGCGAGCTTAACTGCCGGGTTCGAGATGGGACCGGGTGTACCCTCGCTGCTGGAATCACCAAGAGAACTATCAAACGCAAAAGTGGCGCTTGATTTAAGAGTTTCGGCTTTTCTTACGAAAGGCACAAAACCCTCGTTCCCAGATGTTGACTAAATAGACGACCCCACCTTTGCGCAGTTCCGCCAAAGCGTTCCTGCGCAACGTTTAAGCACGGAAAATTCTCGAGTTCTCCACATTACCGATTAAGCCCTCGACCATTAGTACAGCTTAGCTCCACACATTGCTGTGCTTCCACTCGCTGCCTATCAAGCAGGTAGTCTACCTGCGGTCTTACTCCTTGCGGATGAGGGATCTCATCTTGAGACGGGTTTCCCACTTAGATGCTTTCAGCGGTTATCCCTGCCAGACGTGGCTACTCAGCGGTGCCGTTGGCACGACAACTGACACACCAGAGGTCTGTCCACCCCGGTCCTCTCGTACTAGGGGCAGATTCTCTCAAATCCCTTACGCCCACATCGGATAGAGACCGACCTGTCTCACGACGGTCTGAACCCAGCTCACGT
>DATBWP010000152.1:0-7826 GCA_036514735.1 Anaerolineales bacterium | reverse complement strand
ACCTCGGATTCGTCCAGGTAATCGACGCCGAGGGCTTCCAGGATCTGGGCTTCGACGAAGTGGCCGATGCGCACTTTGGCCATCACCGGGATGCTGACCGCTTCCATGATCTCTTCGATCAGGGCCGGGTCGCTCATGCGCGCCACGCCGCCTTGGGCGCGGATATCGGCAGGCACGCGCTCCAGGGCCATCACCGCCGCGGCGCCGGCGTTCTCGGCGATCTTGGCGTGTTCGGCGGTGACCACGTCCATGATCACGCCGCCCTTAAGCATTTGGGCCAGGCCCTTTTTTACGGCAAAAGTAGCGACTTGGTGTTCCATCTCAAGCTCCTGATGGGGAAAACAACTGGTAAAAAAATTCTACCACGTCGGGCCTGGCGATCGCGCCGCAGCGCATCCAGCCGTGCTCAACGGGGTTTCAAGTCCTACAAATCCTGATCAGGCGGAGACAGAGCGCATGAAACTTTCAGGCTGGCAAAAGATCCTCTATTCCGGGGGTGCGCTCGGCACCGCCTTGTCCTACCTGGCGTTCGGCACCTACATCCAATTCTTTTACATCGATATTCTCGGGCTCAAGGCATCCCTGGTTGGCATCGGCTGGAGCCTGTATGGCATTTGGAATGCGTTTAACGATCCACTGGCCGGATATTTGAGCGACAACACCAAAACCAAATGGGGTAGGCGGATCCCCTGGATCGCTTGCTCTTTCATCCCGCTCGGTCTTTTCTTCTACTTGCTATGGGTGCCGCCTTCTCCGCTGATCTCAGGCGGTGAGATCCCCCTGTTCATTTATTTCATCGCCATCGTGTTGGTCTTCGATACCTTGTGGACCTTTGCAGTGATGAACTGGACCGCCCTGTTCCCAGAAATGATCAGCGACGAAAAAGAGCGCGCCACCGTTTCGGGGCTGCGCCAGGCATTCACCGTGGTGGGCCTGATCCTGGGGGTGGCGCTGCCGCCCGTGCTGGTGGGGCAGGACTGGAGCGGACGGGGAGGCATGGCCATTGCCTTCGGCGCCATCACTTCGCTCACCTTGGGACTTTCGCTGTTAGGCAGCCGGGAAAATCCTGCTACCCGACACGAAAAGCAACCGCCACTGTTGCCCGCACTCGCCGCTACCTTCCGCAATCTTTCGTTTCGTTGGTTCCTGATCGCCAATTTGCATAAGGAATTTATCGTCAGCGTGCTGACGGCCTCGATCCCATTCTGGGCGAAGTACGTCTTGAAAATTCGAGTGCCAATCCTGATGTTTGGGCAGGAGCTTTCGCCTGAATTGCAGAATTCGATCCTGCTCGGTTCTATTTTTGTTATGACTCTGCCCGGCCTACCTTTCTGGACCTGGGTAGCCAAACGCTTTGGAAGCCGGCGCGGGTGGCAGATCTCGCAGGCCACGTTTGCGCTCTCCATGCTCAGCATCTACGCGGCCAGTGATTTTCAGCAGGCCATCCTTGGCACCTCGGTCATTGGGCTAAGCCTGGCGGGCTTGCTGGTGTTCCCCGATCTGTTGATCTCCGATGTGATCGACGAAGACGAGACTGTGGTCGGCGCGCGCCGCGAGGGCATGTATTTTGGCATCAACGGTTTCATCATTCGCTTCGCCTTCACCATGCAAGGGATCACCACCGCCGTCGTGCTTAGCGCCAGTGGCTATATTTCCGGCGTAGTGGACGCAGCCCAGCCGGCCAGCGCGGTATTCGGCATCCGTGCCATGATCGCGCTGGTGCCGATCGTGGCCTCCCTGGTAACCATCAGCGCGTTGCAAATGTACCCGTTGCACAGCGCGAGGTTGAAGACCGTACGCGCTCGGGTGGGGCGTCTGCGAAAATCCGGTTAAGCCTTTTTCTTTTACTTTGGGGACCTGAATATCTCTGACCAATGTCCGGCAGCTTTACCCTGTTGGACAAGGTCCCTGAACGAAGCTACGAATACAAGCAATACAATCCCCAGCGCGAGCAGGCCGTATTCGACCGGCCGAGCGCTAATGTAAAAAAGGACTCCCAGGGACACAAACGCCGCAATGGTCGCCGTTGTCCCACCAGCTCGCCAATTGATCAGGGCCCAGACTACGGCGCCAGCCAGCGCTTCTGGCCAAGCCAGCCAGGCCAAAGCGCCAAAAGCGGTCGCCAAACCCTTGCCGCCACGAAAGCCCATCCATAGCGACCAATTGTGCCCGACCACAACGAAAAGCCCAGACAGAAAGCTAATGGGGTAGGAAACACCTAAAATCCCCGCCAACCACATGGCGGCTGCGCCTTTGGCGGCATCCAGGCCGCCGCCCAGCAGGCCCCAAAGGGGACCCGCGTTGGCGATGAGATTGTTGCCACCCACGTTGCCGCTGCCGACCGTGCGCAAGTCGACGCCTTTGGCCAGGCGGCCAACGATCAGCGAAAATGGGATGGAGCCAAGCAGGTAACTGAGCAGCAGGGAAATTAGTAAGCGCTCCATGGCCCCGAGGTGTTGGGCGATTTTAATAGCGAACTATTGATACGACAAGGTCCAGTCTTTCGATGATTTCTAGCTCGAGATCCTTTGCGTCAACCTGGCGACAACCTGCTCAAGGCGCCCAATCCACAATTTCCCCAGTCAGGTCGGGCAGCAAAACTGCCTGGCAGTTCGCCACGTTTAGCAAAACCGGCAATTCGCCATACGAAGGACCTGTGGTCCGACTGACGTTCAAGATCAACCACTGGTCGTCGGCGCTCCAGGCGCCAGCTGCAAAGGTGAGGTCTGAGCCTGATTCGGCGATCAAGCGCTTTTCCGATCCGTCTAGGTTGGCCACATGCACACTGTAGTTTGTTCCACCGAAGGTTGCCTCGCTGAAAGCGATGCGAGTGCCGTCGGGCGAAAGGCGGGCGAACCCGCCTTTGAGATTCTGGATGACCAGATCGTCTTCAATTGCTCCCGTCTGGATATTTACCGTCTGCACCTGCGTGCCCTCTGGGGAACGCGTAGCCACCACCACGTGGTTTCCATCCGGCAGCCAGCCGGCGACGCCGATCATGTCGGGGCTGGCGCCCAGGCTGGGGTGCAGGTCGCTGCCGTCGGCATTGATCAGGTAAAGGCCTTCGCCGCCGCGGATGAAGGCCAGGCGGCTGCCATCCGGCGACCAGGCGATGGCATACGAGCTATCCTCGGCGATCAGCACGAGGGTCTGGCCGCTGACTAGATCCGTGATGCGTAGGCCGTCGTGGGCATAGGCCACAAAGCGGCCATCGGGAGAAAGCGAAGCCCACGAGCCAATATCGATGGTTTGGGGCTGGCTGCCATCCAAACCAGACAGGCGCAGGGTGGGCAACATTCCGCCGACAGAAAAGTCCTGGGCCAGCACGCGGCCGCCCGCTTCGGGGGGAAGACTGGCCAGCAAGGAATGGCTGAGCTGCTCCCAACCTTGCTGGGTCAGGCAAGCTGCCGTTTCGGGAGCCGGGGACGAGGAAGTGAGCGCCGACAGATCGACTGTGGCAGTCCACGGCCCTGCCAACCTGAGGAAATAGTTATCGACCCAGAAGTGATGTAAACCGACCGGCAAATAATCATAGCCAATGCCGAGGATCAGATCGCCAGCGTCAGGGTCCACTCCAGGCCCAGAAGATGATACGAACATGTCGCTGTGATTATCCTGGTCGGAAAGATTCAACGCGGTGATCTCTTCTGCATCCCTTTGTATACTGGCCAGCAGGTCATAAGTTCCATCCATCTTGACCTCGAAAGTAACTTCTTTCACGGTTACTAGGTTGCCACCCAGATTGAGCACCTTATTGATCGGCCAGACCTGGCCGGATTGGGGATTCTCTCCAATGTTGAGCACAAAACTATTTTCTTCCCCCAATTCAGCTAGGACGCGCACCGAAACATCTTCCACTGTGAACGTGACCGGGCTTTCGAGCTGCTTGGTTTGGGTTTGTGCTGTCCAGGTGTAGAAGGTTTGAGGAGGCCAGGCTGGAGCGTAGCTCATTTCCAGCGGGATCTTGTTTCCGTCTGCGTCGGTGAGTGTAAATTCCAGGTCCCAAAACTCTGGGTTTTCATAGGCGCTATTCCCCCAATGAAACGCCCCTCTGAATAGATAACCATCCTGTAGTTCAACCAATTCTTCTACTGAAAGCTGCATCCCATGTGGCTGAGCCGCCCCCTCGACGCTAGTGGTCACCACGGGCAAAGGCAAGACTGGCAGCACCTCAAAACTATCCGGCGCGGGGATGAAACGGATCGTGAAGACCCAGTCTTCCGGGCCGGCGCCAGGACGCACTTCCGGCACACAGGGGACCAGCACGGCGATCTCGTTCATGTCGGAGGGCAGGGGGCCATATCTAAATTCCTCGCGCATCCAGCTTGGGCCACCCGTGCCTTCGCCTTCCAGGATGGGATAGACCTTGCCGTTGGGCAGCAACAGCGAAGGCGTGTCTCCGCAGCCGGGCTCGTCTTCGGAGAGCGGCTTGAGTTCTTGGCGAATGCCCTCGAAGTAGAAGGTGAGCCGAGTGCGCTCGGCGTCTATCAGGCCGTCAACGATCGTCACGGTGATGTCCTCGCGCGTTTGCGAGACAGGCGCTTCCAGCACGCGCAGGCCGCCTTCCTGATCGACGAAACCAACGCCGGGCACATAGCCCAACCAATCCAGCACCTGGGCCAGCACGCGCTGCGGCCCGATGATAAGCAGCGCGGCCAGCAACACGACTAGCACGCCCAAGGAGAGCACCCTCGCCGGGCTCGCTTTCCAACCGAATCGCGGTAGCGGCCGGGCAGCCGAAGCCTGGCGACTCAAGCGTTCGCCTAGCGCAGCTACGAAATCTTCGCGTGCGCTTGGCACGGCCAGCACAGCGCGCAGCTGATCTTCGAAATGGGTAGGCGTGGATTTACTCATGGTCTGGCTCCAATTGGGCATGCAAACGGTCCAGCAATCTGTAAGTGGATTTCTTTACCGCATCTAGGTTGCGCCCCTGCAGAGCGGCGATCTCTGCAAAGCTTAGTTCGGCAACGAAGCGCAGGCGCAAGAGTTCTTGTTCATTGGTGGGCAGCTTGTCCAGCAGGGCGGCCAACTCGGGCAGGCGGTGATCGGAAGCCACTTGCTCCGCGGGCACGGTATCCGCCAGCGCGACTTCAGGCCGCCGATGCAGGCGGCGGAAGTGGTCGGCGGCCTTATTGCGTGCAATGGAGAATAGCCAGGCAGGGAAATGGCCGTTGTGGCGATAGCCCGGCAACCGCTCAAGGGCCGCCAGGAATGTTTGGGCAGTCAGCTCTTCAGCTTCATCTCGATTTTGAACGCGGCTGAGCAGATAACGAAATACAGGTTGGACGAAAGTTTGGTAGATCTTGTCGAACTCCGCCGGATTGCTGGCAGCGGAAGAATAGGTAACTATGTCTATGTCTGCTTGGTTATCAGCCATGTTGGATGAGATCCCTCACTATTAAATCGCCTATACCAGAAAAAAGGGACAGTCGGAGGCTCGTTAGGCTGTTAAGACCATGCACGATGGGCTTCAATTGGAATGGGGACATTTCTTGGTAAGGGGAGGCGGCCTGTGCTGCCGTGCCAAGAGCTGCAGTACGGACTAGACTTCGACAAGAGCGTCGGGTAGCTCTTTTTCAACCAGCCGCATGCGCGGGTATGAATACATGAACAGCGTCACCACCAGCATCCCCAAGCCCGCCAGCACGAACATCAAGCCGATGCCGCGGCCGGGCCCAACACCCAGGACTTGGCCAACAAAGGTAGCTGCCAAGCCGCCACCGATGCGCATGGCAGGCTCGAAGACCTGGTCAGCCAGCGGACCGGCAGCCAGAAGGCCGAGAGGCACACCGAGGCGGGCCAGGGTGAATACCAGCGAGAACACGCGCCCCTGCATGGTAGCCGGCACCTTGGTTTGCACAATAGCGCGGATCGAGGCATTTATCAGCGTAATCGGGAACAGGAAGATAAAGAGACCGGCTGCGATCCAAATCGGGTCCTGGCGCACGCCGGTAAACGCCAGGCCGAGCCCGCTGCCCAGCGCCGCCAGGCAGATGCCCAAGACTTTGCGTTTAGGTCCGCCCCAAACACTGATCCAAATACCCCCGAGCAATAAACCGACACTCGAAGCGGCTTGAACGAACCCCAGCACTTGAGGTGTGGCGAACGAAAGCAGCATCGGCGTGATCAGTACTGCGCATGAACTGACTAATGCGTTGAGCATGGCGATAAACAGCGCCAGGCTTACAAGCCCATTGCGCTCTTTGAGGAAGTCGAAGCCCTGGCGGATATCAGACAGCAGCGAATGGCGCTTGACTTCGGCGCTCTTGGGCGAAGGAATGCGAACGATCAGCAGGGTGCCCGCCGCCACCAGGAAGGTTACGAAATCAACAATGAAGATGCCGTTGATGCCAATCGCCACGAAAAGCAAACCACCCAGGATGGGCGAGATGATGCCGCTGAAGGATTCAGCAGTTTGCACCAGCGCATTGGCGCGGCTGAGGTGCTCGCGCGGCACTAGCACCGCCACAGACGCCTGGTAGGCCAGGCGCTGGAAAATGCCCAGGGTCGAAGTTGTCAGCGCGGCCAAGTACAGGTGCCAAAGCTCGAGCAAGCCGTTTGAGAAGAGCAGATATAAGCTCAGTGTCACAAGGGCAGCGCCGCTGTCGGCGATAAGCATGAGCGTCCGGCGGTCATAACGATCAACCAGGGCGCCGACCAGTGGGCTTAGCGTAAAGTTTGGGAGCGAGTCAAAAAGCGCCACCAACACCAGTGGCGTTGCTTCGCCCGTGTTCTGGAAGATCCACACCCCCAGGGCAAAGCCGGTCATGCCTGAGCCGATCAGGGAGACGACTTGACCCGCCCAAATAGTCAGGAAAGTTCGCATTGACGTATTCCGCTAATTATTCTAGTACTAGAATATTATTCAAATTCCCCAGCTAGCAGACTACCCCTCGAACTTGTAACTCAGAATCTTATAAACCAGCTTGGCGGCCAAGAAATCGGGCGCCTTGTTCAGCGCATTGGGGCTCAGTTCGACCACATCGCAACCTACCAGATTGCGGGCTTTGGTCACAGCGCGCAGCAGGTGCAGCACAGGGTACCAGTACAGTCCGCCCGGCTCTGGGGTGCCGGTGGACGGCATGATCGCCGGGTCGAAGACGTCCAAGTCGAAAGTGAGGTAGACGTCGGGTTGCAGCAGCTCGAGCACCTGGCCGATCCAATCCATCGAGTGGAAGATGTCCTCGGCGTAGAAAACCTTCTTCTTATCCAGGTACTGCAATTCGGTGACATCCAGGCTGCGGATGCCCACTGAAACGATGTCGCTGTTCAATTCCGCGATGCGGTGCAAGGTGCAGGCGTGGCTGAACTTGTTATCCTCGAATTCCTCGCGGCGGTCGGTGTGGGCGTCCAGGTGCAGGATGCTGGATTTGGGATAGCGCTCGGTATGTGCCTTGGCCGACCCGAAAGCTACCGAATGTTCGCCACCCAGGGTGACTACAAATTTATCCGCTTGGATATGCCGGCGCACGCGTTCGTAAACTTTCTCGTTCAAGTCCATCGAGCTTGTGGCTGCGACCTCCTCATCCGTGAAGATCCCCTGCCGATAGACTTCGCTGCGGGTCTCGATGTCGTACAGCTCCAGGTAGCCAGAGGCTTCGATAAGCGCCCGGGGTCCCTGGCTGGCGCCGGACATCCACGAGGTGGTTAGATCAAAAGGCACGGGCAGCACCACGGCCCGCGCCTTTTCGTAACCTATGAATTCCTCCGCCAACCCCCCAAAATTGTAAGGAGGCTTGCTCTCGCTCATCGATCTTCGATCAACACCGCGGCGGCCAGCACCGTAGTCCACAAGCCATCTTTATTGGCTTCGGCGGATTGTACGA
>DATBWP010000151.1:0-2545 GCA_036514735.1 Anaerolineales bacterium | reverse complement strand
AGCATTAATACCACCGTGGCCCGGCGCATCCTTACGGGTTTCATCCACAGTGAGGTGACACGCGTAGGCTTTCAGCGCGCCGTGCTGGGGCTCTCCGGCGGCCTGGATTCGGCGTTGTGCTGCTATTTAGCCGCTGAAGCCCTGGGCCCAGAAAACATTCTGGCCATCCGCAACCCGTACAAAACCTCGTCCCAGGATTCCTACGAACATGCTCAATTGGTGATCGATGCCCTGGGAGTGCAAGAAAAGACCATCGATATCACCCCCATAGTCGATCCGTTTTTTGCCGCCATCCCGGACATGGACCAAGTGCGCCAAGGGAATGTGATGGCGCGGGCACGCATGATCACCTGGTTTGACCAATCGGCTGCTTTCAAAGGTTTAGTGCTTGGTACAGGCAACAAAACCGAGATCTTGCTGGGCTATACCACCATTTTTGGCGACGCGGCCTACGCTTTGAACCCGAACGGGGACTTGTATAAAACACAGCTGCGCCAACTGGCGAAAGCGGTGGGCGTGCCGCAAGTCATTCTGGACAAACCACCTTCAGCAGACCTGTGGGCGGGGCAGACCGATGAAGGCGAATTAGGCTTTACCTACGCTGAGGTGGATAAATTGCTTTACCTGCTGGTAGACCGCCGCTACACGGCAGAGGAGTGTGTGGCCGCGGGCTTCAAAACCGCCTTCGTGCAAACGGTGATCGAACGCGTTCGCCGCAATCATTTTAAGCGCACCTTGCCATTAATTGCTAAGCTCAGCAATCGCACTGTGGGTTACGACTTTTTATATTTGAGGGACTGGGGAACCTAGATCGCGAAGTTAGCGCCCGAGTCAACGCTGCATCTTTGGTGTGGCCGCATGGAGTGACCAATCGGGGATGCTTCGTGTACTCTGTCAAAAATAGCTCACTGTCATTTAATCCCAATCAACAGCCGAATTGCTATAATCTCGCCCTGTGACGATAAACACAAACACGCAAAAAGAACCCTTTTTCCGCCGTCTGGTATCCAGTTTCAAACGGTTGGATAGATTAACCAAGATCCTGCTAGTGGCTTTCCTCGTGGCTGGGGCAGCTACTGCCCTGGTGAGTTTTAGCTATCTGCAGCGCTTCGTGGAATGTAGTCCCTCCAACGTCTTTCCCGGGCTGCGCCTACCTTTTTGCGGCGGGGGGGAACAGGGACTGAGCGGTGGGCCGGAAGATGGAACCGGAGGTAACACCGGCACCGGTACTGAGGCAGGCTCGCAACAAGAAGTCTTTACCTACACAGCACCTGATCCTTGGGACGGCTCCAGCCGCGTGAATGTGTTGATCCTGGGCTTGGACGCCCGCGACTGGGAAGCAGGTTCGGGGGCGCCGCGCACAGACACGATGATCGTGCTCACCTACGACCCGGTGACCCAGACCGCGGGCATGCTTTCGATACCGCGTGACCTCTGGGTCGAAATTCCCGGCTTTGGCCACGACAAAATCAATAATGCCTACGCATTAGGCGAAGGCAATCGCCTGCCCGGTGGCGGAGCCGGCTTAGCCATCCAGACCGTGGAACAGTTCCTCGGGATTACCATCAATTACTACGCTCAGATAGATTTTGTTGCTTTTGAGCAATTCATTGACTTTATTGGCGGCGTAAAGATCTGGGTAAAAAAGGACATTCGCGTCCAACTCATCGGTGAAACAGAGACTCGGCTCATTAAAGGCGGAGACGAGTCAGCCGGTCGCCAAACCTTAAATGGAGCGTATGCGTTGGCCTACGCCCGCAATCGCAAAGAAGGCGATGGTGACTTCGACCGGTCTCGCCGCCAACAAGAAGTGATCCTCGCCATCCGCGAACAATTATCCCGAGACGATGTACGCGCCAAATTGTTGAACAATGTCATGCAGATCTACGAAACCCTGGCCAGCGGGATCAACACCAACATTGGCCTGGGCGAAGCGCTCAGCCTGGGTTGGGCGGTCAAGGATATCCAATTGGATGAAATCAAACAGGCGGTGCTGGCTCCGAAAGCCTGTTTGTCAGCGGCCTGTATCGGCCCGGATTATGTGATTCCTCAAAAATCTCCAAATGGCCTGGATATCCTGAAGCCGGTCTCAGAAAACATCCGCGTACTGCGCGACGAAGTTTTTTCCTCAGGAGGAGTACGCAGCCCGGTGGCAAACAACAGCCAATCCAGCGACCTGATGAAAATGGAAGCCGCCCAGGTGGCCATTTATAACGGTTCCGGTCAAGGCGGGTTAGCTGAATCCACCCAGATCTACCTGATGGCTCAGGGCATGCTCGTGGCCTCTGTCGGAAATGCGGACCTGGTGGGAGCTACACTGATCTACGATTACACCGGCAACCCTTACACCGTGGAATATCTGGCGAACCTGATGGGAGTCAATTCGGCGCGCATCTTCAGCCGCTTTGACCCCAACAGCACCATCGACGTTGAGGTCGTCCTTGGCCCGGAATGGGTTGTGCCCTCCCAATAAAAGCGTGGACAATAAAACGCCCAGCCACATGGCTGGGCGTTTTATTTTGCGCACTCTACGGCCACCTTAAGA
>DATBWP010000150.1:0-9526 GCA_036514735.1 Anaerolineales bacterium | reverse complement strand
ATGCCGTTGTGCACCATCTTTACGTAATGGCCGGATCCGTGAGGCCCCACCCAGCCCCAGCCTTTATCCGGGGCAGGCGCCAGGCTTTCGAAAATAGGCCTAAGGCCGGCCACCACCTGCTTGTCTCCGCCAAGCATCAGCGAGTAGCCCTCGGCCAACCCCCAAACCCCTCCGCTGACACCGGCATCGACCAGATGGATGCCGGCAGATGCAAGCGAGGCGGCGCGGCGCATGGTGTCATTAAAATTCGAGTTACCCCCTTCGACAATAATGTCGCCTTTGGACAGCAGACCCTGTAGCTCCTGCAATGTTTGTCCGGTCACTTCACCGGCCGGCAGCATGAGCCAAACCACGCGAGGTGAAACCAATTGCTCAACCGCGGCCTGGATCGAGTCAACAGGGATCAATCCATCTTCTTTTTGGATCTCTTCGGCAACTGCCTGGGTGCGGTTATAGCCCACTACGGCATGGCCCGCCCGCAGCAAGCGGCGCGCCATATTGCCCCCCATGCGACCCAGACCCAGCATTGCCAGCTTCATCGAAGGCACCTCGTATCACCTTTGGCGAGAATGGAAATCTTACCTTAGCCCTTTGGTTTATTATGCAAAAACCGTTCGGACACAATCTTGCGTTTGAAATCCGAGGCCCACAAGGAGGCAAACAAGCGGCGCTCGGCCGGCCTGGCAAACAGGGGGGCAGTGAGCGCGTAGCGCAGTAAACGCTTGGCCGCGCGCACAGCTTCAACCGGATGCTGCGCCATTTGGCGGGCTAGCTCGTAAGCGGCTTCCAAAGCGCCGCCAGGTTCCGCTAGATGGTCCGCCAACCCAAGTTGCTTGGCTTCCTCCGCGGGCAGGATACGCCCAGTGGCGAGGAGTTCCAAGGTTCTTGGATAACCTATCATTTGCAGCAAATAACGCGCCCCTCCCCAGCCGGTGGCAATGCCCAGAGTGGCCTGGACAAAGCCAATGTTCGCGTCACGCGCCATTACGCGCAAATCACAGGCAACGGCGATCTCTGCGCCGCCGCCGCGAGCGGGACCGTTGATCGCCGCGATGGTTGGGCACGGGAGGCCATGCAGTCGTTCGAGGGCTTTACCCATCAGCCGGGAAAGGCGCAGACCATCACGCCGTGAATCGAAAGGCGCTAACGCTTTCATATCGCCCCCCGCAATAAAAGAGTTGCCGCGGCCAGTGACGATCAAAGCGCGCAGATCCTTTGTTTTTGCGGCACGCCGCAGGGTATCGGCAAACGATTCCATTGCCTCCCAATCCAGCGCATTGCGTACCTCAGGCCGGTTTACCGCCAAGGTAGCTATCCCGCTACTATCCAACTGATATTCAATGCCGCTCATTGCATCCTTCTTGTCAGGGATTATAGAATGTTTAACGAAAAACGAGGCGGCAGGAAATGCGCCTCGTTTTGGAATTAGGTCCAAGGAAGGCGGCCGGTCAGGCCACCAGCGTTCCCGAGCGTTCCGCGATGGTGTCAAACACAGTATGGATCGATTTACTGAAGGAAGCCACACCCTCGGTCTCTAATTCAGCGGTTGCCCGATCGAGAGAGAGGCCCAGACTTTCAAAATCCGCCATGACCTGGCGCGCAGCTTCCAGATCGCGTTCGATGGTGAGTTCAGCAATCCCGTGATCTTTGACCGCTTCCAAGGTTTGTTGCGGAACAGTGTTTACGGTATGGTCGCCAACCAGATCGTCCACATAAAGCAAATCAGGGTAAGCCGCGTTCTTGGTGCTGGTGGACGCCCACAACGGCCGCTGGAGCCGGGCGCCCTTCTTTTTCAGGGCTTCGAAGCGTGGTGTGGAAAATTGCTCGTTGAACAATTGGTAAGCCAACTTAGCATTGGCTACAGCCAGCTTGCCTTTCAGGGAGGAGGCTTTCTTACCTTGCGCCCCACCCTTTTTGGCGACTGCGTCCAGCCACTCATCCACCTTGGTGTCTATACGCGAAACGAAAAACGAAGCCACTGAAGCCTGGTGGGCTATGGGCAGATTATTTTCAACGCGCCGCTCCAAGCCAGCCAAGTAGGCTTCAATGACCTCGGCGTAGCGCGCCCGCGAGAAAATGAGGGTGATATTGATATTAATACCGGCAGAGATGGAGTGCCGGATTGCCGGGACCCCCGCAGCGGTAGCGGGGATCTTCACCATCAGGTTAGGCCGGTCTACCAGACCCCAAAGGCGGGCGGCTTCTTCGTTAGTAGCCTTGATATCGTTGGCCAGATCGGGATGCACCTCGATGCTCACGTAGCCGTCCCCGCCGCGGGTGTTGTCGTAAAGCGGGCGAAACAGGTCGCAAGCGGCTTGGATGTCGCTCACGGTCAAAGCATCGAAAATCGCCGAGGTGCTGCGACCCTCTTTGGCCAGCTTGGCGATCTGTTCGTCATAGTCCTTGGACTTGGCGATGGCGTTATTGAAGATGGTGGGGTTAGAAGTGACTCCATAGATATCGCCGCGCTGGATCATGGCGTTCAACTCGCCACTGTTCAGCAAGCGGCGTTCGATATTGTCGTACCACAGGGATTGGCCCAGGGCGTAAAGTTTTCGGGGGATAGTAGTCATTACGAGTTCAACCTTTCACGACTTTTGCGGCTTGCACGAATTCAACCGGTTTACCGGCAAAACGATGCTTCATGACCTCGATGGCCTCTTGATTATTATCCACCAAAAGCACGCGGCGACCAAGCTCAAGGGCAGCTACCCCGGTGGTGCCGCTGCCTGCAAAGAAATCCAGCACCAAGTCGCCTGGCTTGGATGAAGCCAGGATAACGCGGCGCAGGATACCAAGCGGTTTCTGGGTGGGATAGCCCGTTTTCTCCTTGCCGGTGGGGCTGACGATGGTGTGCCACCAAGTATCAGTAGGCAGCTTGCCGCGAGCGGCTTTTTCTTCGCCAACTAAGCCGGGAGCCATATAGGGGATGCGTTCTATATCGTCAACGTTGAACGTGTAATGCTCGTTATCCTTCACGTAGAGCAAGATATTGTCGTGCTTTGCCGGCCAGCGGTCTTTGGAGCGACCACCGTAGTCATAAGCCCAGATGATTTCGTTGAGGAAATTATGGCGCTCGAAGATCTCATCGAGCAGGATCTTGCAATAATGAACTTCGCGGTAGTCCACATGAAAATAGAAGCTGCCATCGACGGCCAGCACGCGATGGGCCTCCCTTAATCGCGGCTCCAGGAAAAGTAGATAATCCTCAAATTGGTCGTTGAAGGCGCGGCTGCCCAACACCGTGGTGGCATAGCGTTGTCCCTGGAAACCTACCCGGTCGCCATTGGCGCTGCGCTGGGTGCGTAATTGCATGCGCGCCTGGCGCTTGCCGGTATTGAACGGTGGATCGATGTAAATGAGATTGACCGAGGAGGTGGGAAGGGATTGCAGCACCGGCAGGTTATCACCAAAGATGACCCGCGCTTGAAAATCCAGATCCAAGTTTTTACCCATTTCAGCGCTTCTTTGAGCCCAGCAAGGAACGAGCGTGGCGAAGAACGTTCTGCACGCTGAAACCTAGCTTTTCCAGAGCTATTTCGCCGGGGGCTGAAGCGCCGTAGCGCTCCAGAGAGATGATCACGCCCTGGTCGCCGACCCAACGCTCCCATCCTTGAGCCACGCCGGCTTCCACCGCCAGGCGCAGCTTTATGCGCGGCGGCAGCACCTGCTCACGGTAACGCTTGGGCTGTGCTTCGAACAGTTCCCAAGAGGGGAAGGACACCAGGCGCACGGTGCGGCCGGAAGCGGACAGCCGCTTGCCAGCTGCGATGATCAATTGCACTTCAGAACCTGTCGCCATTAAGATAAGTTCTGGGATGCGTTTGCCAAGGTCAGCCAGCACATAGGCGCCTTTATGCAATCCTTTGGCTGGCGCAAACTCTTTCCGATCGAGCGTGGGAAGATTTTGGCGGGTGAGGGCCAATGCAGTGGGCGCTTTGCGGCGGCGAATAGCTGCCACCCAGGCTTCGCGAGTTTCGTTGGCGTCCGCCGGGCGGATCACCACCATATTGGGCATGGCACGTAGCGAAGCCAAATGTTCCACCGGCTGGTGAGTTGGGCCATCCTCGCCCAGACCAACGCTGTCGTGGGTATAGACCCAAATGCTGGGATAGGGCGAGAGCGCGGAAAGGCGCAAGGAGGCGCGCATGTAATCAGAAAAGATCAAGAAGGTGGCGCCGAACGCAATTATTCCGGGGGTCAGGTTCATGCCGTTCACAATGCCGCCCATGGCGTGCTCACGCACACCGAAATGGATGCTGCGCCCTTGCGGCGTACCAGCCTGAAAATCCGGAGCGGAATCGATAAAAGTTTTTGTGGAGGGATGCAGATCGGCTGAACCACCGATCAGGTCAGGCAGTTTTTCGGCGAGGGCGTTGATCACTTTTCCGGAGGACACACGAGTGGCCATTCCTTTGGGGTCAGCCGGGAATTTGGGCAGGTCGGCGTCCCAGCCTTCGGGCAGCTCGCCGGCGAGCACGCGCTGCAGTTCCTTAGCTAGGAGCGGATGCGCCTGGCGGTAAGCAACCAGGCGAGCTTGCCAATCGGAAGTGCGCCTGACTCCCTGGTCCACCGCCTGACGGAAAAGCTCGAGGGCGTCAGCAGGAATGAGGAACTGGGGTTCCAGCGGCCAGCCCAGGTTCTTTTTTGCCCCATTCAGCTCCTCAAGTCCGGGTGGTTCCCCGTGTGCCTTTTCGGTTCCGGCCCGGGTGGGCAGCCCAAAACCGATCACGGTACGTACGCGGATCAGCGAAGGGCGCGGATCCGCCTTAGCCGCCTGGATGGCGGAGTCGATGCTTTCTACATCGTTGCCATCAGCGACATGCTGGACATGCCAGCCATAGGCGACAAAGCGGGCTCCGACATCTTCGGTGAAAGTTAGATTAGTGCTGCCATCGATGGAGATGTTATTGTCGTCGTAGAGGAAGACGAGCTTGCCCAATTTGAGGTGCCCGGCCAACGAAGCGGCCTCGGAGGCGATCCCCTCCATCAAATCACCATCGGTCACGATTGCATATACAAAGTAATCGAAGATTTTGTGGCCGGGACGATTGAAGCGCGAGCCCAAATAAGCCTGGGCAATGGCCATACCCACGGCGTTGGCGAAGCCTTGGCCCAGCGGACCGGTGCTGGTTTCTACGCCCGGAGTAACCCAATACTCGGGATGGCCGGGGGTCTTGCTCTCCCATTGGCGGAAACGTTTGATTTCCGCCAAGGGCAGTCCGTAACCGGTGAGATGCAGTAACGAATACAACAGCATAGAGCCATGGCCGCCGGAGAGCACAAACCGATCGCGGTTCGGCCAGGCTGGATCTTTGGGATTGTGACGCAGGTGGCGAGTCCATAAGGCATAAGCCATGGGAGCAGCCCCCATGGGTAGGCCAGGATGGCCGGAATTGGCGTTCTGGACCGCATCTGCAGAGAGGAAACGCAGGGTATTGATGGCTTTCTGTTCCAAATCTTTTGTCGGCGGCATTGATTGAGCTCCAGTAGAAATTACAGAGGCACCGAAAGTATTGTACTAGGGAAGATTGCCGCCGACCCCAGAAGGAGAACAAAACCGACTGAAGGGCTTTTGGGCTGCTGTATACTAGGAGTTGTGAGCAAAAACGCCTTCCCCAAGTTAGCTGAGTGGCGAGAGACCCGCGAAACCCTGCATACCTATTGCAAGGTGTTAGGCGCGTTCCGGGCTGCGTTTACGCCTGAACAGCCACGGTTCCAGCATGGTAGCTTACGGCTGTATACTGCCGGCCTGACCAGTACCCCTATCCCGCATCCCAGCGACCCATCTCGCTATTTTTCGCTCAGCCTTGACTTGCGTAACCATTATGTACTGCTGAGTACCAGCGACGGCGACATCCACCAGATCCGCATCAGCGAAGGGCTGAGCGCTTCCCAGTTGGGCGAGCAGCTGGCAGCCAAACTGGCCAGCCTGGGAATGCCAGGGACAATCGATGAGACCCGCTTTGCCAATGACGAGCCGCGCACCTATGCGCTGGACACCGCGGAGCGCTACTTTACGGCACTCAGCCATGTGGGGCGAATCCTGGAACAATTCCGTGGCGAAATCGCTGAAGAAACTGATCCGGTACAGTTGTGGCCGCACCATTTCGACCTATCTTTTGTGGCTTTGGGCAGGAGAATGGTGCAATTGGTCGACGGCGAACAACCGAGCCAGATCACCGTTGGCTTTGCCCCAGACGACCCAGGCCAACCGAGCCCCTATTTCTACGTTTCACCCTTCCCCTTTGAAGAGAGCCTGACGCATCACAAGCTGCCCCACGGCGGGGTATGGCACACCGCGGTGTGGCAAGGAGCGCTGCTGCCCTACGCCGAGATCGCCGAGCGCGAGGACGCAGAAACCAAGGTGCTGGAGTTCTTGCGGGCAGCTTATGGATTTGAAAAAGAATTAATCTAGCAGTGAACCAAATCCTGGCTCTGGGTGGAGGCCGTTTCAGCGTGGGGGTGAAGCACATCGTGATGGAAAAGTATCTGCTGAGGACATCAAACAAGACCAAGCCAGCTATCTGCTTTTTAGCGACCGCCAGTGGGGATTCTCCCGATTACCTTGACGCGTTTTATGAAGCCTTTTCGGAAAAAGAATGTACGCCGTCCCATCTACCTTTAATTACCCCAATAAAAATGGATATAGGGGATTTTTTATTAAAACAAGACATCATTTATGTGGGGGGCGGCAATACAAAAAATATGCTGGCCTTGTGGCGGGAATGGGGAGTGGATGCCATCCTGCGCAAATGCTATGAAGCTGGAATTGTGTTAGCCGGTTGGAGCGCAGGAGCGATCTGCTGGTTCGAGCAAGGAGTGACCGATTCGATCCCAGGAGCGCTGACAGCCATGAATTGCCTGGGCTGGCTGCCTGGCAGTTGCTGCCCGCACTACGATAGCGAGGCGGAAAGGCGGCCTGCCGTCCATCGGCTGATCACAGAGGGGAAGTTAAAAGCTGGTGTGGCCATCGAGGACGCGACTGCCCTTCACTTTGTAGAAGGCAAATTAGACAAGGTAATTGCTTCCAAGCCAGGGTCAAGGGCGTATTCCTTTAGGCTCGAAGGTGGAAAAGCGATAGAAAGGGAATTGCCAATAGACTATTTGGAGTGATGCTTATCTAGTTAAGCATAGTTCCCCAAACGTTTCGGTTATTAAGGCCCCCAGCGCGGCTGCCAATCACAAATATCGTTATCGGTCAAGCGGCGCACGTCGCTGCCATCGACGCGCATGATATAGATCTCACAGCCCAAGGCCTGCTGGGGATGGTCGCGATAGGACATGAAGGTGATCCAGTTCCCATCGGGCGAGAAGCTCGGCGCCAGGTTGTTCAGGCCATCGGTTAACTGCACCAGATTCTCGCCATTGGTGTCGAAAATATAGATGTCTCGATCCCAGGCAGAGCCGATGTAGGTGGTCAGGGTTACGCCATCTGTTGACCAATCGTTGCGGCCGCGGATGCCGATCAGATCCGTAACCTGGAGGGCTTCGCTGCCATCTGCGTTGATCATAAATAACTGCGGCCTGCCGTTTACTTCAGAAGCGAACAGGATGCGGGTGCCATCCGGCGACCAGACGGGGTCCCAGGCGCCTCCGGGGCGCGTGGTGATCTGAGTCGGGGAGTCCCCGTCCCGCTCGGCAATCCACAGGTTGTGGCTGCGCGGGTATTCCGCGCCGTCGTGAATGGCATAAAAAACAATGTGAGTATCGTTCGGCGAAACTTCAGGCGCAAAGGCGCTATCGTCACTTAGGAAGGTCAACTGAGTAACGATGGTCGTGGTCAGGTTGATTTCGTACACCTGATAACGACCAGAGCGCGTGGATACGAACAAGACCGACTCCCCATCCGGAGATACGGAGGGAAAGAAATCATCATAAGACCCACCAGGCGTCAGCACGCGCTGGCCGCTGCCGTCAGCATTGATCAGACAGATCTGGTTACGGCCGGACCGCTTGGATAGTTGGCAAACATAAACGATCTTGCCCTGGGGGGAGGCATCGGTTTCGGCAGTAGCGGTAACCAGCGGTGTGGAACTGGCAGGCGGACGGGCGGCCAGGGTGGCTGCCATGGCCGTCTGCACAGGATTGACGGGCGGTGAGCTGCAAGCCGCCAATAGGCCCAGCAAAGCAGCCAAACCACCTAACTGGATGCTCAACCCAAGATGAACCATACGAACCACAAGCCTATCATTAAGCTCCCCAGACCAAAGCGCGCTACAAAAGACCAACCCCATCCCACCAGCAGACTGCGGGTAACGAGCCAAGCGTGCCGCGCGTTGCGTTTACGCAGATACTCAGTAAGATATAAAAACCCGGGAGCGCCCAACAAGCCGCCGAATGGGGGCAATAAGATCGTGCCACCCACCCCGCCGATAAAGGCGAAGAACAGGCTCCACCACGAAGCGCCGCTTTTACGGGCGGCCGCAGCCATGAACACATCGTCCACCACGGCACCGGCGATCATAAGTCCCGTGATGAGGATAAATAGCACAAGCCCCAAACCGGAGAGGCCATTAAGCAAGCCGTACACCAGGATGGCCAGCCAGATAACAAAACCACCTGGGAAGACAGGTATCACCATGCCAAACAAGCCGATGAGCATGATGAGCACTAAGAATATGTTGGTCAACCCAGAGAGCAGGGGTCCGAGCCAGTCTGGCAATTAATCTCCGTGGGAAGGATAGGGAATTTAGCTTTGGGGCGTAATCGTGTCCACGCCGCCCATCCAAGGCAGCAACACCGTTGGAATGCGCACGGAGCCGTCGGGTTGCTGGTTATTCTCCAGCACCGCGATCAGGGTGCGGGGCAAACCCAGACCAGAGCCATTGATGGTGTGCACGTAACGTGTTCCTTTTTCACCCTGGGGGCGATAGCGGATGGCTGCTCGGCGGGCTTGATAATCGCCCACACGCGAAATAGACGACACCTCCAACCATTCGCCGCAGCCCGCAGCCCACACTTCGATATCGTAGCTGATGTGCGCCGCTTCGCTGGTATCCCCGGCGGCTTTGAGCAGGAGGCGATATGGCAAGCCCAGCGCCTGGCAGGTGGCTTCTGCATCGGCCACCATGCTTTCGAATTCCGCCACAGAATCTTCGGGTTTACAGAATTTATACATCTCCACTTTGTCGAATTGATGGCCGCGCTTAATGCCGCGCACATCCCGCCCAGCGCTCATCTTTTCGCGACGGAAGCAGGGAGAGTAAGCCGTGTAGCGCTTGGGTAACTCGGCTTCTTCCAGAATCTGGCCCATGTGCAGCCCGGTCAACGGCACTTCGGCAGTAGGGATCATGTAAAGGTCCTCTTCACTATCCTTATAGAGATTTTCTTTGAAGCGCGGCAATTGGCCAGCCCCGTACAACGTTTCACTGCGCACCATGAATGGCGTGTACTTCTCGGTATATCCCTGGCGAATGTGCAAATCCAGCATCCAGGCAATGAGGGCGCGCTGCAGCCGGGCGCCGGGACCGCTTAGGACGTAGAAACGAGAGCCGGTGAGGGCTACGCCCTGGTCAAAATTAAT
>DATBWP010000149.1:0-5118 GCA_036514735.1 Anaerolineales bacterium | reverse complement strand
TGGGGGAAACACCGGCTCAAAAGGTGTTTCAAGATGAGTGGGTGACTGCCTTTCGTGATATTCACCCCCTGGCCCCGGTCCATATCCTCATTATTCCAAACCTGCATTTGACCAACACGAACGACTTGAAACCCGAGCATGCCGTTATGGCTGCGCGCATGCTAACGGTGGTCCCTGAACTCGCCAGGCAGGAAGGCATTGCCGAAAGTGGTTATCGCCTAATTATGAACGCGGGCCCAGACGGCAACCAGATCGTGATGCACATGCATATGCATTTGTTGGGTGGAAATCGCATGCAGCATCCCATGGGGTAGCCAAGGGTATAATTTCTTTATGGCCCTGAAAGCAGATCTGGAACAAGCGCTGAGAGATGCCATGCGTTCAGGCGACACCGTGCGCAAAAACACCATGCGCATGGCGTTATCCGCGGTAAAGGAGGCAGAAGTACAAAAGAAGGCTGAGTTGGATGATTCGGCCATCCTGGCTTTACTGCAGAAAGAGATCAAAGCCAGGCAGGAAGCCTTGGCCGAAGCCGAAAAAGCTAAGCGTGCAGACCTAGCCGAGAATGCCAAGGCCGAGATCAAAGTGCTGGAAGGCTATCTACCCCAGGCGCTGAGTGCGCAGGAACTCGAAGAGATCGTGCACGCGGCAATCACCGAGGTGGGCGCTACCACCCCTGCCGATATGGGTAAAGTAATGAAAGCCGTGTTGCCCAAAGTGCAGGGTCGCGCCGATGGGGGCCAGGTGAGCCAACTCGTGCGGACCAAGCTCCAGGGTTAATTCGTTTTACTTCCTATGACAGAACAAACCAAGCCTCGGCGCAGCCAGCGCTGGCCTGCCCGTCGCCGGTACTTTTTCGGGTTTCTCTGGGTGCTTTGCGTTTTGATTTCCGTGGCGGCCCTGGTGATGCCCTATTCCTCACGGCAGTCCACGTTGGTTATGCAGTTAGGTGACGTCTCCGGGCAGGATGTGCTAGCTCCCTATACGCTCAGCTATCAAAGTGAAGTGCTCACTAATCAGCAACGTGAAGAAAACGCCAACGCAGTAGCGCCTATCTATGGATCCCCGGACGCCAACGTGGCGCGCGACCAATTGGGTCAATTGCGCGCGGGTTTGGCCTTTATCAACACCGTCCGGCAGGACAGTTACGCTTCGCTAGATCAGAAGATCGACGACCTTTCGGCGCTGCAGAGCGTCAACCTGAGCCAGGAGACCGCCCAGAGCCTATTGCTGTTGGATGAAAGCGCGTGGCAGAACGTCCAGCAGGAGACGATCGTGGTGCTGGAACAGGTGATGCGCAGCAGTATCCGCCAAAATCGCTTGGATGAAGCTCGCAGCAGCGTGTCGGCTTTGGTCAGCCTCTCTATTCCGGAGGACCAAGCCAGGATCGTAGCGGAGCTGGCGAGCGCTTATGTGATGCCCAATAGCTTTTATTCGGAAACCTTAACCCAGCAAGCCCGTGACGAAGCCCGCGCGGCGGTGCAGCCGGTAACAAGGACTTTTCTGAGTGAAGAAGTGATCGTGCAGCGCGGTCAGGTAGTTACGGCTGTCGACATGGAAGCTTTGCAGCAATTCGGCTTGGTGCAGACGGAAGCCCGTTGGCAGGATTATTTCAGCGCGGCGGTGTTAGCGGTGGCAGTGCTGGTGTTGGCCGCGCTCTACTTGCGTTACCGACCGACTCTGGCGGAAGATGGCCGCGGGCTGGTGATGGTGGCGTTGCTGTATGCAGTTTTTCTACTGGCGGCGCGCTTGATCATCGTCGACCGGACGGTGATGCCGTATGTCTTTCCGGTGGCTGCCTTTGGGTTGCTGGTTGCCAGCTTATACAGTTCCCAAGCCGCCATGCTTTTCTCATTCGTGCTCAGCGTGCTGGCTGCTTACGGGTTGCCTAACGCGCTTGACCTGACCCTCTACTATTTTGTGGGCAGCTTATTCGGCATCCTATTCCTCAAACGCGCCAAACGGGTGATGTCTTATTTCTGGGCTGGGGCGGCTGTTACTGTGGCCAATGTAGCCGTGCTTTTGGCATACCGCCTGCCGCTGGCCTCCACAGATACCTTCGGTATGTTGACTTTAATTGGCGCGGCTGCATTGAACGGCTTTATCGTAGCCAGCCTTACCATCGTGCTGCAGCTTTTTTTGGCGCAATGGCTGGGCCTCACCACCACAGTCCAACTTCTGGAACTGGCGCGCCCCGATCATCCTTTGCTGCAATTTATTTTGCGCAATGCCCCGGGAACCTACCAACACAGCCTGTTGATCGCCAATCTTGCCGAGCAGGCGGCAGAAGCTATCGGCGCCGACACGCTGCTCACCAGGGTCGGCTCGCTGTATCATGATGCCGGCAAGGCTCGCCAGCCGCATTACTTCATTGAGAATCAGGTGCCGGGGTCGAAGAATCCGCATGATGCGCTCAGCCCCAAGGAAAGCGCCAAGATGATCCTGGCGCATGTGCCGGACGGATTGAAGATGGCGGCCAAGCACCATCTGCCAACCCGGATCAAAGATTTTATCGCCGAACATCACGGCACGCTGATCACCCGCTACCAGTACGCCAAGGCTTTGGAGGCCGCCGGCGGCGATGAAAAGAAAGTCAACATTAGCGATTTCCGCTACCCAGGCCCCAAACCCCAATCGCGCGAGACAGCGCTGGTGATGCTCGCTGACGGTTGCGAAGCGCGCACTCGCGCCGAGCGACCAAAAACCCGCGAGGAATTGCGTTTGCTGGTCAAAAGTGTGATGGATAATCGCGTGGCTCAAGGTCAACTGGATGAGACCTCGATCACGATGCAGGACCTGAAGACGACTCAAGAAGTGTTCATTTCGGGGTTGCGCGGCGTCTATCACCCACGTTTGATCTATCCCGAATTGAATGAAGAAACTATCGGTTCCTTGGATGCACAACCGAATCTGGAAAGCTTTAAACCCAAGCAATGATCCACATGATCGTCGACCATCGCTATCGGAAAGAACGCCTGGACAGATTGCTCCGGAAGACTGCCGAGTTCACCTTGGAGCATCAGAAGCAGGATCGAAAGGTTGACCTGAGTTTGGTGATCACTGGGGATGCCAAACTAAAAAAACTCAATGCCCAGTTCCGGGGCAAGGAACTAGCTACAGATGTTCTCTCCTTCCCGTCAGGAGAAGATAACGCTTCTGGACACAGCAACTACCTCGGGGACGTCGTTATTTCCCTACCGAGGGCACGGGCGCAAGCCAAAGCAAGGGGGCACAGCCTGCCTGAGGAATTACAGTTGCTGACGGTTCACGGAATCTTGCATTTATTGGGTTATGACCATGCCACGCTAAAAGGGCGGGTGCGGATGTGGAGTGTCCAGGGCAAAATCCTTCACAAGGTTAATCCTTCTATCAGTAATCAGCTTATCGAACAGCTTTAACCCTAACTATGATCGCATTCTTACGTGGCCGACTGGCATCATTTAAACCCGCCCTGGCGGGATTAAGGCATGTTCTAAAGACCCAGCCGAACAGCTGGGTACACGCCTTTATTACCGCTGGGGTAATCGCATTAGGAGTTTGGCTGGCATTGGACACGATGCAGTGGGCGCTTATTGTCCTGGCCGTGGCCTTAGTCTGGGTCACTGAATTTATGAATTCAGCCCTGGAAACCGCTATTGATCTGGTAAGCCCGGATCATCACCGGCTAGCCGAGATCGTAAAAGATGTTAGCGCTGCTGCCGTAGTTCTGGCAGTGCTGGCGGCAGTGGTGTTGGGGTTGCTGGTGCTAGGGCCCCCATTATGGTGGCGCGTGTTCGGTTCATTTGGGGGATGAAAGCTCCAGAGCATACAAGGTTTGACCGATTGCAGGCAGACATGAAGGCTTGTCGAGCCTGCCTGCAAGCCGGCTATTTTGTGCAGCCTCCCGCGGTGGCTAAGGGCAAACGCAGCGCGCGAATTATGACCATTGGGCAAGCACCTGGGGTGACCGAGGTGCAGGCCGGTCGGCCTTTCAATGCAGGCAGCGGCAAACGCCTATTCCTGTGGTTGGGCCAGGCCGGCATCGACGAGGCTTGGTTCCGGCGCACTCAATACATGACCGCGGTTACCAAATGCTATCCCGGGAAAAACAAAGCCGGCGGAGGCGACCGAGTGCCGACCAGGGTGGAACAGGAACTATGCTCACATTTTTTGAAGCTGGAACTGGAATTGGTCCAACCTAGGCTGATCATCCCAATTGGGCGATTAGCCATTTTGAGATTCTTTTCAGCGGAAAAAGCCCTGGAGGACCTGATTGGCACTGAACAGGAGATAGATGGACGCTGGGTGGTGCCGTTGCCTCATCCATCGGGGGCAAGCCGCTGGCACCAGATCGCGGCGAACCGAAAACGGATCGAGCAAGCTATCGAAAGGATAGCTGTTCACTACAAGCGTTTGTTTCCAAACAGGCGCTCTAACGGGTACTAGCCAGGCCGCTTCGATATGCATCGACGAACAAGGCCGGCGTTCCCCCGGTATGCCAAAAGAGCACCTTGTCTGTTTTTTGGAAAAAACCTGCCCGGATCAGATCGATCAAACCGGCTGCTGCCCGGCCTGTGTAGACGGGATCGATAAGCAGCCCTTCGTTTTGCGCGAAAAGTTGGATAGCCTCGATTTCCGCTTTTCCAAGTACTGCGTACCCCTCGCCCAAGTAATCATCATCTACCAGGACCTCGTCATCTTCTAAGACTATCTCCTTGCCCAATAAACGCGCAGTTTCTTTGCTCAAACGGGCAATGCGCGGCTTCAGCGCTGCGCTACGTTCATCGACGCTGATCCCGAGGATGTGGCCTGGATAGCCATGTAGCCGCGCTCCAGTCAGGAGGCCGGCCTGGGTCCCTCCTGAGGAGGTGGCTAAGACGATCCAATCCGGGTGCACACCTTGATCGAGCATTTCCTTCAACGCCCATACGTAGGCAGCTGCGCCGGTGGGGTTCGAGCCGCCATAGGGGATCAGATAAGGCTTCCGTGACCGGCTTATTGATTCTTCATAAACCGCCTGCAAGGTGGCATCCCGGTCTTCTTTTGAGGTCCAGCGGATTTCTGCATTAAACAACCCGTCCAATAATAAATTTCCCGTGGGCTCTGTCTCTTCGCCAACCAGCACCAGGATGCATCCCA
>DATBWP010000148.1:0-2336 GCA_036514735.1 Anaerolineales bacterium | reverse complement strand
CGTGGCGGCCTCGGCGGCAAGCTCAGTGGGCTGAGCCGGCAACTGGCCGGCGGCGGGGGCACAAGCAGCCAAGGAGAGGGCCAGGGTAAGCGCGACAAGTTGCAGTGAAAGGTGCAATGCGGGCTTAGGCATTCAATCTTCTACGAGATTGTCTTCGATCACCGCTTTGGCAAGGTTATTGAGCGCGCCAGCTTCGCTTTCATCCACATGAGCGCTCTTCCAATAGAGATCCAGCAATTGGTAAGCGGAGAGCTCCCCCACACGCTGGTCTTCGGGAATCCGAATACGGGCCTCTGCCTGAGGGCGCTTCACCAAATGAAATTCGAAGGTGTCGGCGGCCGCGGCACGCAACGTAGCTTCGTCCAGAAAGGGTTCCAGCTCACGGGGATAATCAATGGTCAGGCGCACAATGGCGTCCTTCATTTTGGCCTGGGGCGGCAATTTGGCCAGGAGGGTCTTCATCACATCGTCCGGCGAAGTAAGCGGGACACGCAGATCAAAAAAGGCGCGGGTGTGCTCCAGTTTGCGCCACTGATAAGTGGTGGCATTCTTTTCCAGGTTGACGGTCACGAAGAACTTGTCGTCACGGGCTTCGCCAAAATCGACGCGTTCGATCGACCCGGGATAGACCACCGGCGGCCGGAAATTCTGGTTGACATCCTGGGCTTTATGAATATGCCCAAGGGCGACGTAATCCCAGCGCTTGTCCTTCACCAGCGAGCCCGAGAGCACCAGGTCAGCGCCCAGCATGACACTGCGCTCGCCCCCGTAGATGGCCCCTTGCACTGAGGCGTGCGCCATGAGCACGATGGGCAAAGCGACATCGGCCTGGTCGAGGAAGCCTTTGACCTGCTCGCTCAACAAGGATTCCAAGTGGGCGTATATATCGGCGCTCTCGGTGAAGTTCACATTGCCAAAGGCCAGCATTTGCGAGCGGGCTACCCAGGGCACGGCGATGACCTGCAGGGGAAGGTCCCACAAGTCGGCGGGGCCTAACAATTCCGGCCTGGCCAGCACACGCACATAAGGGATCTCGAGGGTGTTGTATTCCTCCATAGCATGGGCGCGGCCCAGGCTGGGGGAAAGATCGTGGTTGCCCACCAGCAGCAAGGTGGGAATGCGCGCCTTGGAAAGGCGCATGATGCGCCGGCCCCACTCGCGCTGGAAGGTGGGCGCCGGATTGCGATCTTTGTAGGCGTCCCCGGTGAAAAGTACCAGGTCCACTTTTTCGCGGATGGCGGTATCGACGATCTCGTCGAGGGACTTGAGGAAATCCAGCACGCGCACCGGCAGCCCGGTCTGTGGATCGTGGCGGCCGTAGTTGGCGATATCGATATGGGCGTCGGAGAAATGCAGCAGCTTGAGGGCGCTCATGGGGTTGCTCCGAGTTCTTCCAGTTGCTGCCAACCAGGTGCGAAGTTCGGATTGAGGTACACGGTTGCCCGAAAATCGGCAACGGCGTTATTGATCTCACCGATGGCGCGACGCGCCAAGCCGCGCCAGTAGATGCTCTCTTCAAGCACCTCGACCTGGCCATCGACCGTGGAGAGAGTGATATTGGCCAAATTGATCACGTCCTGATAGCGGGCGCTGTAATAATAAGCCCAATAAGGCCCGGTCTGATACCACATCATGCGATAGGGCCGATTATAGGTTTCGTCATCCAAGGCAGCATAGAGCTGGAAGGCATAGTCGTAAGCAAAAGCAGCGTCCACATATTCGAACAAGGCCACATGGCTGCTGCCTTTGTTGAACCAGGCGAAGTACTGGTCCATACCGGTCAGGGTTTCCGCCTCTTGCTGGGCGAGTTCCAGGGCATGGCGGTCGGCCCATTGGCTGTCTGCCCAGGGGCCGAGCAGATCGAGGACTTCCTGTTCGCGATCCAGGGGGTAGACCACGATGAAAAGGTAATTGAAGGAACGCCAGCCGGCCAAAAACTCATCATAAGGGCTGTCCACATTTTCGCCGGGATGGTTCTTATCCCAGGTGTCCTGCACGATGAAGGCCTGGCGGCCTTCGTCGTAGCCGGTCACAAAGAGATAGTGACCGAGCCAATCGACAATGCCGCGGTAATCTGCTTCGTAATATCCTTTTTCGGTCACCACCGGGAAGCCGTTGGCCACCAACCGCTTCACCAACTCGGGATCGCCGCCGATGCGGGTCAGAGCGCGTAAATCGGTATACTCATTAGCGAAGTTTTCCATCTCATAAGGCATGACGTTCTTATCTTTTTTGCCGCGCTCAATAAAATCCATGCCGGGGTTATCCTCGCCGGGCTTGATGATCTCAGCAACGTCGTCGCGGTCTCCGGCCCAACCCCAAAAGTTGAGGGCCAT
>DATBWP010000147.1:0-2335 GCA_036514735.1 Anaerolineales bacterium | reverse complement strand
AGATCGTTGTGAGCTCATTCAGCGCTTGCCTGACCCTAGGGAGTAATTTCGTCCAATATGGGTCTGTAGATCTCGTGGTAATAGCGGGCGGCGATCTGCACCCAGTCGTAATCTTGGATCGTCTGAAGCCCTTGTTCCAATAATTGTTGCCTTAATTCGGGTTGGGCAATAAGCTGGGTAACGCAGGCCGCTAACCCGTCCACGTCTTCACTTTCGACTACCAGGCCATTAACTCCTGAGTCGATCAAATCCGGCACCATGCCTACGCGCGTTGCCACCACGGGGATACCCGTGGCCATGGCTTCGAGCACCCCATTAGGTCCGCCTTCCTCCCTTGAAGTCATCAGGTAAATATCCAGCGCCTGGTACAGCCCGGGGATCTGCAAATAATCATCCAAAACGATATGCCGGTAGGGAACCCCGGCGCGTTCAAGCCCGGCTTTCACATAGCCGCGCGCCGGCGCACTTAGTAGTACAAAAACTGGGTGTGCCTTGTGCACTTTCTCGATCACCTTCAGTAACACATCTGGCCCCTTGATGAGTTTAGGTTCGTTGCCCTCCTCCCTTCCAACCCCATCTTTGTGAAATGAACCGATGCAAATAGCGTCTTCTGGTATCCCCAGTTCTTTTCGCCTTTCGGCCTTCTTCTCAAGGCCCGCAGGGCGAAACCATTTCAGATCAACACCCAAGGGGATGCGAACCAACTTTTGGGCAGGAATGCCCCAGGCTATCAAGCGCTCCTCCATGATTTTGCTGGCGGTATGCACCTTGGCGAATTTCTTTTCGTTCGCCAAGACAGTGTCGATAGCTTCCTGGAACAGCGGGGCGTCTTTCAAGCCGTGAAAAATAGTCCCCACGTTCGCATTGCGTTCGCTCAGCTTGGTGTGCACATAGCCGGCCATTTCCCACAACGAAGCATAATGCAAGATCTGGTTGGAAAGCCCGCTTGCAGTGTTTACCGCATGCGCCTTTAAGCCAAACTGCCTTTCAACCTCGCCCGTAATGTAAGTTCCGATCCAATCCAGGATCCAATTGACTCCCGGGGCGATGTAATAAAGTTCAGGCGAGCTTTGCTTCCCCAGGCGCTGGCGGATGCTTCTGGCGAAGGATCCGATCATCTCAACCCCGCCCGCTGCAAGATAGGATACGTCCACGCCACCGCGCTGCGTAAGGCCAGCGGCACTGCGGCGCGCCGCTCCAACTGGCCTTGAATAGCTTCGACATACTGCTTGAAGTTTCGGCGCGGATCGAAGAGATCCTGGGCTCTCTGGCGGGCCGCTTTGGAAAGGTCTCCCAGCCTCGACAACACTGATCCAAGTTGCTCTTCGAATAGTTCCACCGTTGTGGGCAGCCCGCAATCGCCGATCACCTCTCTCATCGCCCCGCTGTCTTCGTAAAGCACGGGCAATCCACAGGCCAGGGCCTCTAAAACGTGGTTAGGGCAGGCTTCATTTTTTGAAAAAGTAAGCAGCACCTGGCACGAACGCAGGGCTATGGCCAGATCCTTTCGAGTTAACAATCCAAGTTTGTAAATATTAGCCAGATCCGGGGCATCCTCGAAACTCCCGCAAAGCACAAAATCAATGTCCGGGTGCTGCTTGGCAACTGCGTATATTTGAGCTAATCCTTTGAAGGCGTTCGTGCTCCACGTTACACAAGCCACCTGCGCTTTGCGCGGGTACTTTTTCCGTTCCCCATTGGGGTTGAACACGTCCAAATCAACCGGGTTGAAGATGATAGGGCCATCCCGCTTGATCACCGGATATTTCTCGCGAGTACTGTAGCGAGCATAATTGCTTTGAAAAATGGTCAGGTCCGCGATCTTGTTAACCTGGGCCTGGCGTTCGTCGGCTTCCGCATCGCGCCCATAATTCTGCGCTGCTCCGTCAATGCGCTGGACAATGAGTGCTCGCGGGTTGCGCCGGACTCCTCGAAGGATATCGGCGTAAGGCGTCATCCAATGATTGGTAAACAGCACCTCATATGCGCTGTCAATATCCCGCGATACTTCCCAGCCAATCCCGTGCAAGTAACTGACAAACGCGTCTAAAAAATAGAAGCCGCCCCCTTGAGGCTGGAATTTAATGGGAATACATACGCGCGTTTTCATCGGCAGATTGACTCTTTAAACCTGTTTCCTGCACACGTACATCATCATGTGCCCCATATGTCGGTCGGCCCAGCGCCAATTCATCAGAAACTTCCTTAGCCGCCAACCTATTTGGGGCAAGTTGAATAGTTGATCAAGGAGGGTTAGTTCGTCTTTGATTCCCTTGTACCCACCGTACTGATAATGGGCTACTGGGTCAAAGCCTGCTTCTTGCAAGAGGCGGTT
>DATBWP010000146.1:0-2243 GCA_036514735.1 Anaerolineales bacterium | reverse complement strand
CCCCCCACGCCGATCACGCTGCCCAGGCTGTTTGCCAGCGCGCCGCCCGGCTCCATGGCAGGCTGCAGCCATTGGTCCACCAGCGGCCCGGCGATCAGCGTGCCCAGCGGCGCGGTGAACTGGGCGATCAGCCTGCGCATGGAGAAAACCCGCCCTTGCACGTCCGGCGCGGTCTTGGTCTGCCACAAAGCCTGGCTGCAGGCGGCCATTATGGGCATGCTCATTTGAAAAAACAAACCAGCGGCAGCCACCACCCACAAGTTGGGCGCCACGCCATGAAAGGCAAGGGCGATCCCCGCCCAAATCCCGGATACCAGCACGCCGTATACTCTTCTCTTTGGCCCACCCCAAGCGCTCATGATCAGCGTGCCAGCCACGGATCCCACCCCCATCACGGTGAACACCAGTCCTGCATCCTGCGGGCTGCCAATCTCCAGCAACAGGGGCGTGAAAAGCGGATTGATGAACCCGAACCATAAATTGATTACGGCGATATAGAGCAGCAGAAGCAGCAGCCCGCGTCGCGCCAGGATGTAATCCCAACCGAAACGGATCTCCTTCCACAATGAAGGCTTCACGCTTGGGGAAGAGGCTGCGCGCACCGGTTCAGGAATGGAGATCACCAGCAAGCTGGTCGCCGCGATGACGAAGGTGACCAGGTCGATCAAGATGATGCCACTCAGGCCGACGCTGAGGAAGAGCGCCCCGGCCAGGACGGGCGAAAGCAGTCGCGAGATGGCTTCACCGATCTGGGTCATGCCGCCGGCCCGCCCCAGGTGCTCCTTGGGCACCAGCATGGTGGTGGCTGCCGAGAAGGCCGGCCATTGAAAGGCTCCGGCAATTGCACCGATAAAAGCCACCACTAACAGGTGCCAGACCTCCAATGAATTGTTAAGCTCCAACAACAACACACCCAGCATCAGGATCGCGGCTGCCGAGTCGCACAGGATCAGAATGGTGCGCCGGTTCCAGCGGTCCACCAGCGCGCCGGCCACTGGCGAAAAGAAGATGCCTGGAACCTCAAAGCTGAGCACCACCAACGCAAACATGGTGGCGGAGCCGGTGCGCTCATAGATCCACACGCCGAGTGCAAACCCACTCAGTCCGGAGCCGAGCGCTGAGATCAGTTGCCCGAACCAGATGATGGTGAACGTGCGCAGGTTACCAGGATGGCTGGCGGGGTTTTTAGTGTTCACATTCAGTCTTGATAGTTGACATGGTTATGTGACCTCGGCTGCCTTTGTTACCAGTTCCGGTCGCCCGGCTTCCAAGGTCATTACGCTCGGGATGAATACACCGATCACGCCCATCAGCGCGCACAGCAACCCGCCCACCACCCACCAGGTTTGCACGCCCAGCGTGTCTGCCAGGGGTCCGGCGATAAGTAGGCCTAGTGGTGTCATGGCCGTTGCGAAGCTGGTCAGCAATGTGAATACGCGGCCCTGCATGGCCGGGTCCACTGTGGCTTGCAAGGTTGCGCCGAGCGATCCATTGACTATCGGCTGCATGATACCGGCCACGAAACCGGCACCTAGCGCCAACACGAAGGCATCCGCGGGGATTAAACCGATGATAGCCATCGGCAGACCCAGGCCAACCAGGCCGATCATGGCGGTGAGGATCCGCCGCTTAAATCCACCCCACACCCCCAGCAGGATGCCACCAATGACCACCCCACCGCCAAACACGGCCTCGAACAGGCCCAGTTCCGGCGCGCCGCCTTTGAAATGGTTCAGGATCAATAGGGGGCTCAGCGCCGAGGCGGGGGTCAGCAGGAAATTGATCAGGCTAGCCATGATCAGAATGATCATTAAGCCGCGCCACGAGGTGACATAAAAGTAGCCCGCCCGCAAGTCTTGCCACAGACTTGGCTTCTTTTCTCCTTCGACCTGGATCCTGCGCGGCAGCTCGGGGATGGCCGTGAATAGCAGGGTGGTTACCGCCAACAGCGCGGTGCCAACATCAATGGCCAGGATGCCTTGCATGGGCAGCAGGAGCAGCAACAATGCGCCTAAAGGAGCGGAGAACAAGGACAGAATTCCGTACATGGTTTGGTTTAGCCCCTGGACGCGGGCTAAATGCTCCTTGGGCACCATCAGAGTCGTGGAGGCGGTGAAGGCCGGGCCGTGGAAGGCGCCGCCCAGCGAGCGGGACAGCAGAATTACATAGATATGCCAGATCTGCACCCAACCCAGTGCGAACAGCGCAGCTAATACCAGGGTCGCCAGGGCGATTCCGGTGTC
>DATBWP010000145.1:0-2756 GCA_036514735.1 Anaerolineales bacterium | reverse complement strand
CTAGCGGCTCTCCTCGGCAAGGCGGACGTATTCGCGGGCTTCGGTCTGCTTGGTGGAAAGACCCAGGAATTCAACGAGCTCGACGACCAGGGTGGACTTGCGATCGGCGTCCTTGCGGCTCCAAGTGCGGCTCTTGACCTCGACGAAATAGCCCAGGTCAGGCTTGTCCATGCGGTCGAGGTTCACATAGAACTCGGTCGCCTTGTAGCGCACCAGCCAGCGCCGGCGGTCCTTGACGACCTGGATCTCCTCACTGGGTTGGAAATACTCACGGTAGAAGCGTAGACTCTGATTGGCGGGCGCCAGGTAACGGCTGCGCGAGAGCATTACATCGCTGGGGAATTCGCGCTCGTGAGGTTCGCCGGTCAAGGTCAGGCGATAACGAATCTGATCAACGCCGCCTTTTTCATCGATAAATTCGTCTTCGCGGTAACGCAAAATGCTTTGTTCCCCCACGAATTTGAAGTAGGTGTCGTATTCCCGATAGTGGCGTTCGTAGATGATCTCCAACTCGTCTTTCTTAAGTGCTGACAAGATGGGCGCCGGGTCGCTGACCTTCACCTTAACCTGGACTTCGAAGCTCTCTTCCTGGGTGGCGCTGCCGATAGCGACCAGTTTGGAAAGTATCGAGGATTCGCGGGCAATCAGGAAGCGGTCAACCTCTTTAGCCAAGTCGGCGGCCTGCTCCAACATTTCAGCTTCATGGAGGGTGAGCAGGTTCCGGCCGCGCATCAGCCAGGCTCCATTGACCATCACATCGGTTACATCCGTCGATTTGGTGGCGTAGACCAGCTGCGCATACACACTGTTTGGGTCGCGGCGGAAATGGGGCATGTTGTGCGTTTGGTGGATGTCCACCAAGATCAAATCAGCGCGCTTCCCAGGCTGCAACGAACCGGTGAGATGGCCGATGTGCATGGCCTGGGCGCCCAGGCGGGTAGCCATGAGCAGGGCGGTTTGGGCGGGGAGCGAGGTGGGGTCGTTGGTGTGGAACTTGGAAAGGAAAGCCGCCAGGCGCACCTCCTCGAACATATCCAGATCATTGTTGGAGGCCGGGCCATCAGTGCCGATGCCGACGTTCAGCCCCGCTTTGAGCATTTCGGCCACGGGCGCAGCGCCCGAAGCCAGCTTGAGGTTGGATGAAGGGTTGTGGGCGATGCCCGCGCCGTGGTGCTTCAGGGTATTGATCTCGCCGGCGTCCACGTGCACGCAGTGGGCGGCCAGCACTTTGGCATCGAAAAGATTTTGCTTCTTTACATAAGGAACCACGGGCATGCCCCAATCCTGGCGGGCATTTTTCACTTCGTAGGCGGTTTCTGCCAGGTGAGTGTGCAGGGGCACATCAAATTCAACTGCCAGCGCAGCCGTGGCGCGCAGGATCTCTTCGGTGCAGCTATAGGGGGCGTGAGGTGCAATAGAAGGGACGATGAGCGGATGATTTAACCAGTTCTCAATAAAATGGCGGGCGAGCGCCAACGAATCTTCATAGGAGGCGGCGTCCGGGGTGGGGAAGCGCATCACGGTCTGACTGCATACAGCGCGCAAGCCGGCCGCGGCGGTGGCCTCGGCGACCGAAGACTCGAAGTAATACATGTCGGCAAAGGAGGTGATGCCAGAGCGAATAAATTCGGCACAGCCAATCGAGGCTCCCAGACGCACAAATTCCGGGGTAACGAATTCGCGCTCAACAGGCATGATGTATCCAAGCAGCCACACATCCAGGCGCAGGTCATCCGCCAGACCGCGCAGCAGGGTCATGGGCACATGGGTATGGGCATTGACCAGGCCGGGCATCAACACGTTGCCATGGCAGTCGATCGTTTCCTGGGCGGTGAACTCTTTGCGCAGTTCGGCTTCAGGACCCACGGCGACGATGCTGTCGCCGCGCACGGCCAGCGCGCCGCCTTCGTATTGCGTGAGGCCCTCATCCATGGTGAGCACGAGGGCATTGGTAAACAAAACATCAGCTTTTTGTGCCAAGGTGTTCCTTTCGGGAATGACCTAGTTTACATGGTTTACGTCCCTGGTTTCAACAGGAAAAAGTAATTGGTAATTAGTAATTAGTGAATAGGAAAGGCTCTTGCAACCTACCTGATCTATTAATCTTTACCTCTGAGCAGTTCGCGGCGCAGCACGCTAAGGGCCAGGTTGGCAGCCCAATCCAGCGCCTGTTGGGGCGAGCCGCCATAGGCCATCGAAAAGGAACTCTCACGCTCCAGGCCGAAGATAACCAGGTCAAGCTGCTGGGCGAAAGGGCGGCTGTGCAGTTCGGCCCCCAGGACAAGATCGGCGGGCAATTCCAAGGCATAACTGGCGGCTTCTTCCTTGAGTGGTTTGCCGGCACCCTCTGACTGCAGCAATTTCCCGCCCGCAAAAGCGAGTCCTTGTTCGCTAAACGCCTGGATCAAGGTTCCGCCCAACCCTCTTTCGATCACCGCCAGGGTTTGCTGGCGGGTAGCCAGTTGGACTAATACGGTGCCTGCCAGCGATTCGCCATCGGCGCCATAGATCCAGTCCCCGAGGCGCTGGCGCACCTGCGCTTCCAGGTCAGCCAGCATCCTGGCGGCCTGCTCGACGTCTTCCGCCTTAGCAGTGAGGCGCACATCCACCGTGCCGGCGTGGGCTGCCAGGCCAACCGTGGGATTGGACTGGCGCTCAAGGTCAGCGATCTTTTCGTCGATCAGGGATTCGCCGATGCCAGCAATGTGCAGGAGGCGGGTGCGAATGACCGCACCCTTTCCAAAGCGTTGGCGTAC
>DATBWP010000144.1:0-3383 GCA_036514735.1 Anaerolineales bacterium | reverse complement strand
CGAAGATATACGCAGTGAGTTTATTTTTAATTCCTCACTGGTACATGGCTCAGTGATGCTGCGCAAGGCGACCTTTGATCGGCACCAACTGCGCTATGATGCGACCATCGCCCGTGCTCAGGATTACGAGCTGTGGACCCGCGCTGCGCCCCAGATCCGATTTGCCAACCTGGATGCGGTGCTGGTTCAGTACCGCATTCATCCAGAACAAGCAGGCAGCAAATACGGGACGGAACAGAGGGCTGTGGCGGAAAGGGTGCGCCAACGAGAGATAGGGCGCTTGGGTATTGAGGCAACTAGCGCCGAACTTGCCTTACACAACAAGGTTAGCCGCTGGGAGATGCCAACAAACCGCGCCGAATTACAGCACTTGGAACGCTGGTTTTTGAAGCTGCGCGTTGGAAATCAAGAAACGAAAGCCTTCCCCTGGCATGCTTTCGATCGTGCCTTGGAGCGGAGGTGGTGGGCAGCTTGCCGAGCCAATACAAAGTGGGGCCTGGAGGCTTGGCATGCCTATGCCGGTTCCCTTATTGCCAAGAAGGGCGAGCGGTCAGCTCTGGATAAGGTGCTTTTTTGGGCTAAAGCCTCTCTAAGGAATCTGGGTTGGAGGCGAGCTTGAGCCTACGCAAAGTAGCTGTGGTGGCTTTCTCCGCACCGTTATATAGCATGGGGGGCGTAGCGAATGCGCATTTCAACCCGTTTCGGCTGTTACAGCACATGAGATTGGATGCTCGCTTATTTACCTTCGGTGATTACGACCGCGAGGACAGCCTCAAAAAGAAGAAAGTAGCATATAGCCAAAAACAACTTTCCATCCATGCCGCATTGGATGCTTATTTAAAGCTGATAAATTCCCGATGACACGAGTAAGTTTTGGCATTCTGGCTTTGAACGCACAACCATTTTTGGAGTACAACCTGCGAGCGTTATATCCTGTTGCGCACGAGATCATTGTTGTGGAAGGCGCGGTGCGGGCGGCCGCATCCCTCGCCACGCCGGACGGGCATTCAACGGATGGCACGCTTCAAATGCTGGCCGATTTTCAAAAACACCGCGATCCGCAGAAAAAACTGCGCGTCCTCTCAGCGGTTGACGCTGGCTACGAGGATGGTTTCTGGCCGGAGAAAGATGAAATGTCCCGGGCTTATGCCGCGCACTTAACCGGGGAATGGCTGTGGCAGGTGGACAGCGATGAGTTTTATCGAGAACGAGATTTGCGGTCAGTGCTGCAAATGGTAGAGGAAGACCCCTCTATTTCAGCGATTTCCTTCCCTTATTTGGAGTTTTTTGGCAGTTTTGAGAGCATTATTAGTGGCGTGTGGCATTTACACGAACATACCTTGTTTCATCGTGTTTTCCGCTGGGGGCCGGGATACAGTTATTCGAGCCACCGGCCACCTACTGTGTTGGACGCTAGTGGAGCGGACTTGCGTAACAATCACTGGATCTCGAGCCCTAAAAATGGATCTGAACCCATCTATCTCTATCATTATTCCTACGTGCTCCCTAAGCAGGCGCAGCAAAAAGTGGGTTATTACTCCAATGTTGAATGGACCTCGAGCTTCAAACAAAACAAGCGCTGGTTTGAAGAGAGCTATCAGCAGCTCAAACACCCTATGTTCTTGGGGGAAAAGGGCTGGCCGAATTTGCAATGGTTGGGACGCTTTAAAGGCCAGCACCCGGAAGCAATCACGGCGCTTCAGCATGACCTATCTGCAGGGAAACTCAGGGAAGATTTGCGCCCAACACAGGATATTGAGAAGTTGCTAAGCTCACCGTTATATTCCCTGCAAAAAGCGTTAGCGCGCATGCTGTTAGCCGTCTATTGGCCACTGCGCACGGTATGGAAAGCCATACGCCGGGACCTTGTCGGCGCGCGCAATAGTTAAGGCAATGACTGGGGTTGTTGCGAGGTGGTAGAGATGGAGATCAGCTTCAATGGTTATAATCCTCGGTTGAGGGGATGCAAGCCAGAACAAACCTGCATGTCGGGAGCCGGACTTGTCTATCGAGCTTGTTGAATATAACGGTGTAAAGTACGCGGAGATTATTTGGGGAGATACGCGCGTCGAAAAAACGACCTTCTTCTCTCCTCCAGATTCTTCGTTCCAGTTTGGTTTATTGGCGCACGAAGCCGGCTTTGCGGAACCACCCCATTACCATAAGCCGATCACGCGAACCATCAGCGACTTGCAGCAGATGTTCCTGGTGCAGCGCGGGATAGTAGTGGTAGAGCTGTACAGCGATCAAGGGGACCTGCTCCGCGAGATTGAAATGCAAGCCGGCGATGCCATTGTCCTAATTCATGGCGTGCATGCGCTGCGCGTGCTGGAGGATATGCAATGTATTAGCATCAAGCAAGGGCCATATTTGGGCGAAGAACAGGACAAGATCTTTGTGGACGTGAAAAAATGATTCCTGTCTTTGAGCCGGTTATCAGCGAAGACGAGATTGCCATGGTGGTGGATGCGCTGCGCAAGGGTGAGGTTTCGGGTACCTTTGGCAAGTACATCGAGGATTTTGAAAACGAATTTGCCGCCTATGTCGGCTGCCAGTACGGCGTTGCGGTAAACAGCGGCACCTCCGCGCTGCATCTGGCGGTGGCGGCGCTGGATTTGGCGAAGGACGATGAAGTGTTGGTAAGCGCCAGTACAAATATCGCTACGGCCCTGGCAGCATTGCATAACGGCGCGATTCCCGTCCCCGTAGATTCAGAACCCATTACCTGGAACCTGGACCTCGACCTGATCGAGGGTCTGATCACTCCGAGGACAAAGGCGATCATCCCTGTGCACCTTTATGGTCACCCGGTGGATATGGACCGCCTGATGGGGGTAGCCGCCAGACAAAACCTGATCGTCATCGAAGATTGCGCCGAATCGCATGGGGCCACTGTACGCGGCCGCATGACGGGCAGTTTTGGCCACATGGCCTGCTTCAGTTTTTACGCAAACAAAGTGATCACCACCGGTGAGGGCGGCATGATCACCACCAATAACGCCAATTTTGCCGACAAGCTGCGCTTACTGCGCAACCTGGCTTTCACCACGCCGCGCTTCCGTCACGAGTTGGCGGGGTTCAACTTCCGCATGCCCGGTTTCGTGGCAGCTTTGGGCCTGGCGCAGTTTCGCAAGATCGACAGGATCATCGAAGAAAAACGGCGCGTGGCCCACACCTATGTAAAGAAGTTGGCAGGGGTGCCAGGTTTGCAGTTGCCCCCGGAGCAGGACTGGGCGAAAAACGTTTATTGGATGGTTGGCTTGGTGGTCAAGCCGGAGTTTGACCTCAGCCGCGATAAGTTAGCCGAGGCCCTGGCTGAACGCGGCATCCAAACACGGACATTTTTTTGTCCCATGAACCAGCAGCCTGTGTTGCAAAAGATC
>DATBWP010000143.1:0-5908 GCA_036514735.1 Anaerolineales bacterium | reverse complement strand
CGGCCGCACCACTGAATCCGTCATCCAGCAATACCAGGCTACCGTGCGCCCCATGCACCTGGAGTTCGTCGAGCCATCCAAGCGATATGCTGATCTGATCATCCCCGAGGGCGGCTACAACGAAGTGGCCATGGACGTGTTTATGGCGCGCATCGAAGCTAAACTGCGCGAATTCAACCTTAATCCCGAAAGGAAAAACGCATGAGCAAACAATGGACCCAGCCCCCCGCCATGGAAATCGACTCAGTCAAAGCATACAAAGCAACCATTAAGACGGATCAAGGGGAGATGGTTTTTCAATTGCATGCGGATAAAGTGCCCAACACGGTGAACAATTTTGTATTCCTGGCGCGCCAGGGTTATTACGATGGCACCGTGTTCCACCGAGTCATCAATGATTTTATGGTACAAGGTGGAGACCCAACGGGCACGGGCATGGGCGGGCCGGGTTATAAGTTTGCGGATGAATTCCATCCCGAACTGCGCCACGACAACCGCGGCGTGATCTCCATGGCCAATGCTGGGCCGAATACCAATGGCTCGCAATTCTTTATCACCCATCGCCCCACCCCTCACCTGGACAACAAGCACGCCGTCTTTGGCCATCTCATTGAAGGCGAACAGGTACTGATGGCCATCCCGGCTCGCGACCCGCAACAGAAGAATATGCCTGCCGGGAAACTGATCTCGATCACTATCCAGGAAAGTTAAATCCACATGCCGCGCTTGGGCCGTTGGACGCCCTGGCGCGTCCTGGCAATCCTGTTGGTGGTGGGCCTCAGCCTGGTCATCCTGCTCATCCCACAGGAGCAGATTGAGGAGCTGCAGGTTTACGGCTATCCCGGCATCTTCTTGCTGTCGCTGGTGGCCAACGCCACCATTATCGTTCCCGCCCCGGCCATCCTGGTGGTGTTTGCTTCAGGTGCCCACCTGCCCCCGCTCTGGCTGGGGTTGGCAGCCGGGAGCGGCGCGGCCATCGGCGAACTTTCCGGCTATCTGGCCGGCTTCGGCGGCCAGGCGATCATCGAAGACCAGGCATCCTATCAACGCCTGACGGCTTGGATGCAGCGTAACGGCAACCTTACAGTCTTCGCGCTTGCCCTGGTGCCCAACCCGATTTTCGATCTGGCGGGCATCGCCGCCGGAGCGCTGCGTATGCCGGTGTGGCGCTTTTTGGTATGGTGCTGGCTAGGCAAAGTGCTGCGCATGATGGGCATTGCCTTGGCGGGCGCGGGACTGTTTGGTTAGGAATCATCTTAGATCGGAGTAGAACCATGAACGACTATCAAACCATCGATAACTATCTGGAAAGCAACCTGGATAAAAGCCTGGAGGAATTAGCCAGGCTGTGCGCCATTCCCAGCATCGCCGCGCAGAACCGCGGCCTGGACGAATGCGCCGCCATGGTCGCCAGCATGCTGACCCAGCGCGGCTTCAAAGCCGAGATCATGCCTTCCGGCGGCGCGCCCATCGTCTACGCCGAACGCAAAGGAACTGGCAATAAAACCCTGCTGTTCTACAACCACTACGACGTGCAGCCCCCAGAGCCGCTCGAATTATGGGATAGCCCGCCCTTCGAGGCTACCCGCCGCGATGGCTTCATGTACGCCCGGGGAGTCAGCGACGATAAGGGTCATTTCGTCAGCCGCCTGTTTGCGCTGGACGCGCTGCTGGCCCAGGGTGAACTCCCTAGTACCATCAAGTTCGTGGTCGAAGGCGAAGAAGAGATCGGCAGTGTGCATACACCGGCTTTCATCGAAAAGCATGCAAAGAAGCTGGCGGCAGACGCCTGCATTTGGGAGTTCGGCTATGTGGACCCCCACGATGTGCCCCAACAAGCGCTTGGCATGCGCGGGATCTGCTATGTCCAGCTGGACATTGAATGCCTGACCCGCGACGTGCATTCTGGCCTGGGCGGCTCCATCTTTCCCAATGCCGCCTGGAGGTTGGTGTGGGCGCTATCCACCCTTAAAGGTCCCGATGAGCGCATCCTTATCCCCCATCATTACGATAACGTGCTGCCCCCCAGCCGGCGTGACCGCGAATTGGCTGAAAACATTCCCTACGAAGGCGACGATTACCAGCAGCGATACGGGGTAAAAGAATTCTTGTTGGGCACCAAGGGGAACCCCGATCTATATTTCCAAGAGACCTTTCAGCCGACCTGTACGATCTGCGGCCTGACTTCCGGTTACCAAGGGGCGGGCAGCAAGACGGTGCTGCCTGGCAAGGCTTCGGCCAAGATCGATTTCCGCCTGGTGCCGAACCAGACCCCGGAAGAGGTACTCAAGAACCTGCGCGCCCACCTGGATGCACAAGGCTTTAAGGATGTCAAGATCACCTACCTGGGCGGCGAGGCGCCCGGCCGTACCGACCCTGATGACCCTTTCATCGACCTGGTGGTAAATTCCGCAAAAGATGTGTACGGGATGGCACAGCGCAGGGTGCCCATGACCGGCGGCTCCGGGCCCAACCACGCCTTCCTGCATTTCCTCAAGCTGCCGGTAGCCGTAGCTGGTTTGGGTTACCCCGGCAACCAGGTGCATGCCCCGAATGAAAATATCCGCGAGGACCTTTATCTAAAGGCCGCAAAACACGTGGCGCGGATTGTCAAACAATTTGGCGCCAGCTGAGCATTGCGTCGCGCTAATCTACAACGTAAGGGACTTCGACGATAACGACCTTGGGGGTGAATAAGAGCCGCAAGCGCAGCAATTGGGCGGCGCGGGCGTGCAGCAGCCCATGCCACCAAATGCGCGGCACAAATTCGGGAACTACCACAGTGATCACTTCATTGGGTTTGGCTTCGGCTGCGATCTGCTTGATGTACTTCAGCAGCGGCTCATAGAGCAAACGATAAGGGGAGCCGAGAATGACCAGGTTGATATTCTCAGTCCACTGCTGCCACTTCAAAAGCACCCTCTCGCCTTCGGAGGCATCGATGGCCACGTGCACTGCGGTGATATCTTTGCTTAGCGATTTTGCATAACGCACCGCTGCCAGGGTGCCGCGATGCACCCCGGACACAGGGATGATCACTTTCTGCTTGCGGATCGGTTTTTGGGGCTTATACCTTTGCAGGCTAAGGCGATCTGCAAGATCCGTGTAATGGCGATGGATCGCCAGGAACATCAATACTAAGATGGGCAACACCACAATGATGATCCATGCGCCTTCTCGGAATTTGGTCGCGGCAAATACAAACATCACCACGCCTGTACATAGCGCACCGAAACCATTGATCAGCATTTTGACAGACCATTGTTTGTCGTAAGTCAACTTCTCGATCGAATCCCGAGCTTGCGGCTCGCGGCGCTGCTTTTTGACTTTTAGCCTTCCGATCTTCCACCACCGCCGAGCCATCCCAGTTTGCGAAAGAGTGAAGGAAAGGAACACCCCGATGGCGTACAAGGGGATCAGGGCAGTCACGCTGGCATTGAAAAGAATGATCAACGCAGAGGCAACGACACACAATAGCACGATACCGCGTGAATAAACGAGGCGACTGCCGCGATAGTTGAGTTGGCGCGGCAAAAAGCCATCGCCGGCAACCAGCGCACTTAACCTCGGAAAATCCGCAAAGGCTGTATTTGCGGCCATGATCAAAATAACGGTGGTTGCGCCCACTGCGCCCAGGTACAAAACATAGCCCAGGCCCGCGCTTCCAAAGACGGTGCGGGCTAACTGCGAAATAACTGTCTCAACCTCGGATGGCACCGCGCCTATCTCGTGGCTCAGAAACGTTACGCTCAGGAACAGCGTACCCAGGAGAGCCGCCATGACCAACAGAGTGATGCCAGCATTCCGGCTGCGCGGCTCTTTGAAGGCGGTGATTCCATTGGAAATAGCTTCGATCCCGGTAAGCGCAGCCGTTCCGCTAGCAAATGCACGAAGCACAAGGAATGCGGTTAAGCCAGTGACTGGCCCGATGAGATGCAATTCCGGCGGATTCTGTACCTGTCCCAGGTCTCCGCTCAGGTAGCGCATAAATCCGACACCTATAGTTAGAAAAAGCATCACAATAAAGAAGTAGGTGGGAACCGAAAATACAATCCCCGATTCACGCACTCCACGTAGGTTAACTAACATGACAAAGACAACCATGCCAACTGCGATCTGCACCTGGTAATCCAGCAGGCCGGGAAATGCTGAGACGAGTTGAGCAATTCCCGAGGACACCGATACAGCCACGGTGAGCACATAATCCGTCAACAAGGCGGCTGCCGCCGATAAGGCCGGCAGCTCGCCCAGGTTTTCGCGAGCCACTATATAAGCGCCACCGCCGCCAGGATAGGCATGGATGGTCTGCTCATACGAAAAGGTCACAATAATCAAAAGGACAACGATGGCCAGGGAAATCGGGATGGAGAGCCCAAACGCGCCAGCCCCGGCCAGCGCCAGGATCACCAGGATCTCTTGCGTGGCGTAAGCCGTGGAGGACAATGCGTCGGAAGCGAAAACTGCCAGGCCCACGGCTTTGCCAATGGTCTGGTGCGGTGCATCGGCGGAATTTAGAGCTCTCCCGATGAACCAATCCATAAAGGTTTGTTTCGGTCTGGCCCCCACTTGCCTGTATTCTATGTAATCGTCTTGTTTGGCGATGCGTTCTAATTTCTTATCTGAGGCGTCTTTCAATGCTTCTCCAATGCCGGCAATCCTTTAGCTGCAGGCACAAACGCCGATTATAGTCCTTATTATCACAAGCTGGGCGGAGGGCTGGTGAGTAGTGGGTAGTGAGTAGTGATTTGTCACAGGAGATTGGAGATTTGAGACCTTGATCTCTGATTACTGACCCCTGATCCCCGATCCCCTGATTCCTGTTCCCTGATTCCTGACTCATGATTACTAATCACTAATTACTATTCACTGTTTCTCGCATTATAGAACAGATGTTATAATGCCGGCCATGGCACGGATCGTGTCCCTGGATATCGAGAGTACCGGCCTGGACCCCGAAAAGGACGCCATCATCGAGATCGGCGCGGTGGCCTTTGACGGCCGGCGCATCGAGGGCGAATGGTCCACCCTGGTCAACCCGGGACGCCGCATCCCCCCGTTCATCACCCAGCTCACCGGCATCACCGACCACATGGTGCGCGAGTCACCTGGCATCCGCGAGGTGACAGCTGAATTAGCAAAATTTGCCGGGGATGCCCCCATCCTCGGGCAGCGCATCGCTTTCGACCTGTCCTTCCTACGCCGCCATGGGTTATTCCGCAACAACGAGGCTATCGACACTTACGACTTGGCGGCGGTGATGATGCCGCGGGCCGGGCGCTACAACCTGGGCGCCCTGGGGCAGCAACTCAACATCTTGTTGCCCGCCACCCACCGCGCGTTGGACGACGCCCGGGTGACCCAGGCGGTCTTCCAGCAGCTTTACGAACGCATGCTGGCCATGCCCATCGACCTGCTAGCGGAGATCGCCCGCCTGGCGGATGAACAAAGCTGGAATGGCGAATGGGCTTTCCGACAGGCCATGCGCCAACGGGCTGAGGAGATGGCCGCCGCCGGCGGTAAGGATGGCTGGATCTCGCGCGGACCAATTTTCACCAGCCCCCCGCCCCAGACACCACGCGGCCGCGGCGAGGTTCCCGAACCTCAACCGCTGGACGCTGAAGAAGTCGCCGCCATGCTGCAACATGGCGGCAGTTTTTCCAAGCATTTCGCCGAGTTCGAGCACCGCAGCCAACAAGTGGAGATGGCCCGGGCGGTCACCGAGGCGCTCAGCGTGGGCAAGCATCTGCTGGTGGAAGCGGGCACGGGCACCGGTAAATCTATTGCTTATTTGCTGCCCGCCGCACTGTGGGCGGTTAAGAACGATAGCCGCGTTGTCGTTTCTACGAACACTATCAACCTGCAAGACCAACTGATCTTCAAAGACCTGCCCGACCTGCGCGCAGCGCTG
>DATBWP010000142.1:0-5660 GCA_036514735.1 Anaerolineales bacterium | reverse complement strand
ATGATCGCTACCAGATCAGCTACCAGATGACCCTTGGACAGTAAGGGGACGATCTGTAAGTTAGTGAAGGACGGCGTGCGCCAATAACAGCGATACGGTCTGGGGCCGCCATCCCCCTCTAAAAAGACGCCCAGTTCTCCGCGCGGCGACTCGACCGGGACATACACGGAGGCTTTCGGCGCGGAGAAGCCTTCCGTCCAAAGTTTGAAATGATGGATCACGGCTTCCATGCTGGTGCCGAGCTCGGCGCGCGGTGGCGGCACAAACTTGCGGTTGTTGCTGCGAAAGGGTCCCTTGGGCAATTTATCCAGTGCCTGGCGTACAATACGCAGCGATTGGCGAAACTCCTGCATGCGCACCCAGTAGCGGGCGTACACGTCGCCTTCAGTTGCCACAGGGATCTCGAAGTCATACTGCTCGTAACCCGAATAGGGTTCGTCCTTGCGCAGGTCATAGGCCAATCCCGAACCGCGCAAGGAAGGTCCGGTGATCCCCCAGGCCACGCCTTGTTCGGCGGTCATCACACCGATCTTTTTGGTGCGGTCCAGGAAAATCGGATTCTTATTGAGCAGGGTCTCGTAATCGTCAACCCGGCGGGGGAAATCATCCATGAAGGCGCGCACGGTTTCTTCGAAGCCATCGGGCACATCGCGCCACAGGCCGCCCGGGCGGAAGTAAGTGGTCATCATCCGTTGCCCGGAACACATTTCCATGATGTCCAAAATGCGCTCGCGCTGGTTGAAGGTGTAAAAGAACATGGACATGGCGGCCAGGTCCAGGGCATGCGTGCCCAGCCAGACCAGGTGCGAAGAAATGCGCTGCAATTCAGTAAAAATAACGCGGATGGCCTGGGCGCGTTCGGGGACATCCAGGTCCACCAATTTCTCGATGGCCAGACAGTAAGCCAGGTTATTCCCCATCGTATTGAGATAGTCGAGGCGATCGGTCATCGTCTCAGATTTCTCATAGGTTTTGGCTTCGATATTCTTTTCGATCCCGGTGTGCAGGTAACCGATATCCGGAATGCAGGAAATTACCGTTTCGCCGTCCAGTTCCAACAGCAAGCGCAGCACCCCATGGGTGCTGGGATGCTGCGGCCCCATGTTGAGCAGCACCGTTTCGCCCTCCATGGCGCGGCCGGAGACCAGGTGGCGAAGTTCGTCGGTGGTGATTTCTATTTGCTGAATGGTCACAGCCAGCTAATCCTTGGGGCGCGGCTTGCGCTGCTCTATCTCTTCGAAATTAAAAGTGAACTGCACTTCTTCGTAACCCAGTGGATAATCTTTGCGCAGGGGGTGCCCTACCCAATCCTCGGGCATCAAAATGCGGCGAAGGTCTGGGTGGTTCTTAATGCGCAAACCGAACATATCCCACAGTTCACGCTCGAGCCAATTGGCGTTGGGAAAAATTTCGGTGAGGGTATCCAGTTCCGGCTCATTACCCTCCAGGGGAACCCGCACTTCCAGGCGCAGCTTTTTGGCGATGTTCTTGAATTGGTACACAGCGTGGAAACGCGGTTGCTGCTGCGGCCAATAGTCCACCGCGCTGAGCGCAGCCAGCATGTCGAAGCCATGTTGATCGCGTAGAGCCCGCGCCACACTCACGATATGCCTGGGGGGAACCAGCAGGCTGGTCTGGCCGCGGAACTCGGAGCCCTGGCTTTCAAAGGCTGCGGTTAGCTCGTTGACGATGGCTGGCAGTGCATTGTTCATAATGAATTCCCCACTAAGCCCACTCTCGGATCTTTTCACCCCTTACCTTTTCATGCAAGGTCATAATGCCATGGATCAGCGCTTCGGGGCGCGGGGGACAACCGGCCACGTACACGTCCACCGGCACGATCTCGTCCACGCCTTGCACAATGGCGTAATTGTTATATACGCCCCCGCAGGAGGCGCAGTCCCCCATGGACACCACCCATTTGGGCGCGGGCATTTGATCGTATAGCCGCCGCAAAACAGGTGCCATTTTTCGGCTCAGGCGTCCGGCCACGATCATCAAGTCCGATTGGCGCGGGCTGGCACGCATCAGTTCCATGCCGAAACGGCTCATGTCGAAATCCGGCGCCTGGGAGCCCATCATCTCAATGGCGCAGCAGGCTAAACCGAACAACATCGGCCACATGGCGCCGGCGCGGCCCCAGTTCACTACACGTTCCAAGGAGGTCGTCACGATCCCCAGGTTGCCCAGTTTGCTCTCTATTCCCATTCCAGGGCCCCCTTCTTCCATGCATACGCGTAACCAACCAGCAGGATGAGGATAAAGACAAACATTTCAACCAGCCCAAATACTCCCAGCTGCCGGAAGGTCACCGCCCAGGGGAGAAAAAAGACGACTTCAATATCAAACAAAATGAAGAGAACTGCGATGAGATAGAAGCGAACCGGGAAACGGCGCGTGCCGGGCCCTATCGGTTTCATGCCCGATTCATAAGGGGCGAGCTTGGTTGGATTAGGGCGCTTGGGGCCGAAAAGGTGCCCCACAACCACAACGACTACCGCAAAACCGGTCGAAATAAACACTAAAACAGCGATAGGTAGATAGTCTTGTAGCATTGAGTACCTAAAACCTACAGAATGTTAAAGACGAAAGTACTTAAATCGTAGGTCGGCCCAGTGTAACACACGGCTTTTTGGGTGTCAAATTTCACAAAGTCGCGCTCAGATTTGGACCTCCCGCCCAGTTTCCAGGCTGTGCACGGCGGCTAGAGAAGCGCGCGCCCCGCCCAACAACTGTTCATAGGGGATGGGCGCCGGGCCGCCGGTTCGCAGGCTAGCCAAAAACGCCTGCCAAACGGCGCGGTGGCCTTTGTCCTGGCTGCGCTGCAGGCTGTGCGTGCGCCCGCCGCTGGTCAGCTCCAGGGTGCGAAAATCGTCCAACACGGCCACCTTACCACCGCAAAAGACTTCCAGGCGCTCCTTGGGAAGCGAGCGATCGCCGTTGGCCAGGTACGTTACTGTGCCCAGTGAACCATCGGCAAAGCGCAAAGTCACTTGCACATTGTCTTGCAAGTTGCCCTCGTCGGCGGGCAGCGCCACCGCGAACACGGCCACGGGGGGCGCGCCAACTAAAAAGATCAGATAGTCAACGAAATGGCACCCTTCGCCCAGCAAGCGGCCGCCGCCGCGCGCCGGATCGTGCAACCAGTGGTAAGGCGGCAGCGGGCCAGCATTGACCCGATAATGCGCAGCCAACGGTTGGCTGCGTTCTTTCAAGAATTCGGCAAGCGGTTTGCTCAGCGGCGCAAAGCGGCGATTGAAGCCAACGGTTAGGAAGGGAGCGCCTTTGCGGGCCAATGACTTTTCAATAGACGCCACTTCTTTTTCGTTGAGCGCCAATGGTTTTTCGCAGAATACATGCTTGCCAGCTTTCAAGGCCGCCAACGTTTGACTGGCGTGCAAATAATGCCTGGTTAGTACCGCCACGACCTGTACTCTCTTGTCGTTCATGATCTGCACATCATCGCTGGTGGCAAAGCGGAAACCATAGCGCTTAGCCAGTTGCGCCGCCGGGCGTCCGGAAGCGGAAGCAATGCCGACGAACTCGAGCCCACGCAGCCCCTTCAACGCCGGCAGCATTGTGTATCGAGCGAAATTTCCAGCCCCCAACACTCCCAATCCGATCTTCCCCTTGGTAAGAGGCTTGCTGGATACTGGCAGTTTTCTGCCAGCGCGGAGCCTGGCCGTGCCCTGGCTATAAGTGATCAGTACTCCAAGGAAAGGTTTTTCGCTGCGGATCAGATCGTAGGCTTGAACCGCTTTTTCAATGGGATACCGGTGGCTAATAAGGGAGGAGACTTCGATCTTGCCACGACCCAGCAGCTCAACAAACGCCTGCAGGTTACGGCCTTCCGTCCAGCGCACATAACCAATCGGATAATCCAGGCCGGATTCTTCATAGCCTGGGTCGTAGCGCCCGGGACCGTAAGAGCGCGAGACCAGCAAGGTCAGTTCCTTGGCATAGTAGCTGCGCCGCGGCACCTGCATCCCCACTACGCCGACGGCGACCACCCGCGCCCGGTCGCGGGCCAGTTCACCGGCCAATTCGATGGGATCGTCGGACGCGCTATCGGCGCAGATCAATACTGCATCAAATCCCTGGCCACCGCTGCTGGCCAGGGCCTGCTCGGCGTTCTGCCGCGGCAGCGCTTGCAAGCCGCGTTTTTTCGCCAGCGCCACGCGCTGCGCATCCAGGTCGATGCCCACCACCTGGCAGCCTGCAGCTGCGGCCAGGCTGGCTGCCAACTGCCCCAGCAGCCCTAGCCCGATTACCGCCACGCGTTCGTCCAACTGGGTCTCGGCCAGCCTGAAACCATGCAGAGCGATTGCCCCCAGAGTGGCGAAGGCTGCCTGTTCGAATTCCACCGTTTCCGGCAGCACAGCTAGCAAATTTTGGGGTACGACCACAAATTCAGCATGCACCGCATAGCCGCCCCCCGCGCAAGCTACGCGTTGCCCTACGCGGAATCCCTGCACGCCCTCCCCCACTGCGACCACGGTTCCCGCCGAGGAGTAGCCCAGCGGCATGGCTTCGCCCAAACGACCAAAAGCCGCTTGGGTGGCATTCAGCAACCCTTCGCGGCGTGCTTTTTCCAGCACCTGGCGCAGCAAGTCTGGCCGCGAGCGCGCTTTGCCCAGCAAGGATTTTCCGGCGAATTCCACCAAGGCTCGTTCTGTGCCAGCGGAAACCAACGAGACAGCATTGCGCACCAGCACCATGCCGGGCTGTGGCGCGGGAATTGGCACTTCGACAAGTTGAGGTTTTTTTGCCCGCAGGTCTTGAGTTAATTGCTTCATAAAGGGGGGTTTTAACAAGGGATAAACGATTTTATCATTTGACCAAGCCCTGCCATCACCCTTTTGAAAACTAAAAGAAGGGATACAAGGCGAGGTCTCTACTAAGTTCCCCAAAAACCACGCCACAACGGGCGCATTTCTTCCCCGCTGATAAAAGCCGAACTGTCTATCTTCTGGGTAATCTTGTGAACCTGATTTACTTTCCGCCTGCGAACACTGACGTGCAATAAGGTCACCATGCCGTCCTTGCCCCGCGCTGGGATCTCGGTCACCGCATATCCTTCGGCGCGTAATTTCTCCGCAATGGCGCTGCCCCGTTTTGGGCTGATGATGCTCATATGGATGTGACCTACGGCTAGCCGCTCTTCGACCATCATGCCCACGGTGTTGCCAAAGGCAAACCCGGCCGCATAAGCGCCAATGTACAAGATGTTATTTAGATTGCTAAACACAGCGCTCAAGGTGACTACGAAGATAACCGATTCGGTAAAGGCCATCACCCAGGCCACCAGCTTGCGCCCGCGAATGGTCATCATGAAGCGCACCGTGTCGATGGTCTGGTTGACCAGGCGCGCAATGAAGATTCCCAGCGCCACCAACAGTGTTTCGGGTGTCAGGATAAATTCCATCAGCTCTTCAATCTCAGGTGTTCGACGCGTTTTTCAATCGCCGGCAAATACATGTTTTGCACGTATTCTTTTACCATACGCCGGGCGCTAAAGCGCGGCGCCAGGCTGCGGATCGATTCCTTGACCATCGCCAACCAAGCTGCCGAGGCCTGGTGCGGGGTGCGCTCATCATAATACAGCGGGATGATCTGTTTTTCCAACACATCATAAAGGCTGGCGGCATCTTGTTCATCTT
>DATBWP010000141.1:0-4336 GCA_036514735.1 Anaerolineales bacterium | reverse complement strand
AGCATCAGCCCGGCGGTGGCGATGCGCGATTGGCCGTTGCGGTGCGTCTCCGGGATGATCTCACTGCTGATCACATACAGCATGGCGCCGGCGGCGAAACCCATGGCATAAGGCAGGATAGGGCGCGCCATTTGCACCGCCCAGGCGCCCAGCAGTGCCAGTGGGATCTCCACCAGGCCTGAACGGATGCCGGAGAAGGCCGCATAGCTAGTGGAACCTAGCCCGGCGTTGCGCGCCGAGATGGCTACGGCGAAACCTTCGGGGATGTTCTGCAGGCCAATGGCCAGCATCAGCGGGAGGGCCACCCCCAGGTCCCCGGAGCCGAAAGCCACGCCCACCGCCAGGCCTTCGGGCATGTTGTGCAGGGTGATGGCGATGATGAACAGCCACACCGCCTTCAGCGCCACCCGCGAGCCGCCCTCGCGACCCTTGAACATGTGCAAGTGCGGAATCCACAGGTCGGCGGCCGCCAACAACGCCGCTCCCAGGCCCCAGCCGATCAGCACCGGCAGGATGCCGCCATAGGCGATGCCGGGCAGGATCAGGCTGGTGAAGCTGGCAGTGAGCATCACGCCGGCTGCCAGGCCCAGACCCAGGTTGAGCAGCCGGGGCGAAGGCCGCCGCCACACTAGCACCAGCAGCGCGCCGATCATGTTGAAGATCGAAATCACCAGTCCACCGGCCAGCCCCTGGACAACCGGGGAGCCTAGCGACTCAAAGAAGTCAGTCATCCAGTGCTTCCATAATTAGGCGTGACTAAATAGTAACAAAGGAGACAGCTAAAAAAAGGGTCAAATGTCCCCAAGCTGAAATTTTGGTGTCATGCTGAAATAGCAGAATGCCGCATGACCCACTAAACCATTACCGGAAGTTGTTGTTGTAGTGGTCGGGGGCTTAAGGCGTATAACAACAACGACTTGGGGCTGGCAAACCCAGCCCTACAGCGTCGAACATTGGGACTTAGGGATCTGTGGCAAATGACAAGACTTGGATAGTTTGTGTGACCAAGGTTGAATCATTAAAGCAGGGGCCTGCGTTTTTAAGGAATAGAAGCCGAGGTTGTCAAGGAAAACGAAATCGGCAACTGGTTTTTGGCCTAGCTTCCCGTACCCTGAAGCGCGTGCCCTTATAATCATCAACGATGCCGATGCTTGACAAAGCCGCCTGGCTGGCCCTGGCGCGCGAGACCCACGCTCGCACTTCCTTTGGGCTGCTGGGCGGCACGCTGACTGACGTGGATGAAAACAGCCTCACCTTGCGAATGCCGATCAGCGACGCGGTGCGCCAGCCCTATGGGTTGCTGCACGGCGGCATCAGCCTCTTCCTCATCGAGACGGCCGCCAGCAGCCATGCCGCCTTCGGCGTCGACCTGGACCTGGTGCGCCCAGTGGGCGTGGAGATCAACGCCAGCCACCTGCGTTCGGCAACGGCCGGCACCTTGAAGGCGGTTGCCCGCGTGCTGCGCCGCGGGCGCACCCACATTGTCCACGAGGTGGATGTGTTGCTTGAAGAAAGCGGCGAACTGTTGTGTCGCGGGCGCATGACCAATTACTACAAGCCGGTCGATGGTGGGCAGTAGTAGTAGGCAGATGGCAGTAGGTATTAGTCACCTGGGTGAGCAGCTATAATTGTTCTTGATTGCTGATTGCTGATTGCTGATTGCTGATTGCTGACTGCTGAGCGCCGTACTATATAACAAACGAGGTAATAAGATCATGACCTTCGAACAAGCTTTAGAAAAAATGGCCGCCGAAGGCGCCATCCGCGTCTTTCGACTTTCCGACAATACAGCCTACGTGTATCGCCTCAAGGACAATAAATACGAGGTGCGCACTTTAGCGGCGGTGAACGGCGACTGGCAAGCCACCCAGACGGTGGTCAGCCGCACGATGGGGCGCTCCGCCGACGGCTGGTATGCGGTGCTCGGGCTGCCCAGGCAGGCGCAACCCATCCCTCTGGAAGCGGCTCACCAAAATCCGGGTTACACCCAGCTAAGCCTGAAGCAGTGCTACACCTGCAAACAGTTCAAGCCCGAAGCGGAGTTCGAGCGCCCGGAGGCAGACGGCGACCAGCATCGCAATTGGGAGTGCAACGAATGCTACAACCGGCGCCAACGCGAGCTGGCGGCCTTCAAGAAGATCAGCGGACGCAAAGGAGATTCCCTGGATCGCCAGACCCTGGCCTCGCCGCCGCCGCCGCAAGGAAAGATCTAATATGCTGATCCGCCAGTTGCTAGCCGTTGCTTTGGGACTGCTCGGGCTGGTGTTCTTTGCCCAGGGCACGGGCTTGTTCACCCCCACTTCCAGCTTCATGAACAATCAAGCCATTTGGGCGGTGATAGGCATCGGCTTAGTGATCCTGAGCTTGCTCCTCTGGCCGCGCAATTGAAGTTGACAATTAACGATTGTGCAATCCATGATGTATCGAAAAATTTTAAGGGTTAGTACAAAGACACATAAATAACGCGACTCGCGAAACTGTTCGCGCGCGGGATTGGAGTGTCTATCCCTATGGATAAAAACAATTGGGTGGCTATCAAGGGGTTCTCGGCGCACTTTTGGCCGATTGTCGGCGTAACTGCGGCATTATGGGGGACCGCCATCGTACTTTATTTATCTCTGGGTGGACAGCCGATTTATATGAGCTGCGTTCCCGGAGAAAACCTGTGTATTTTATACTTCGCCATTGTTGTGGTTTTTGGTCTTGTTATTGCGACTAGGCCGCAATATATGGAGTGGGCGCGCTCTGGGATGCCCTGTGGTATTTTGTAAAATGGGATAGAGAACGAAACAAAAAACGCATAACGTTAATAATCCTATCGCCTGATAACAATCGCGTACTCAATATGGTTATCGTGAATGAAATTCTGCCTAGACGTACTATGACAATAGATAACATTAATATCGAGGATGTCAAAGATAGACGCATGATGCGCCATGCGCGTGTCAATCAAGGCTTGAGTCCCCAAGATTCATTTGCGCTTGCTCTTTTTACGACTGAGCGAGATGGCGGGTTTTGGATTCGGGAACAAATAGTCGGTAACGGAGAAAGGGCACGAGTATATGCTCCAGGGAGACATTTGTTTAATGTGTTGATTAATTATGGGATTGGTTCAAGTAGGCGCGATAACGATTTGTGTATTAGGGTTATCGTTAATTATCTAGCAAGCGGACGATTTATATTTCGATATAGACGCATGGAATGCGCAAATAGGTGATAAAGGAAAAGGAGCAAAGAAACGCGGAATGGAAAATAAAGGAAGTGTTCTTCAAGGCACCGAGCAGGATAATTCGGGGCAAAATCCATAAGAAGCCCGGTGAACAACGCTCCTAGTAAGGAAAGTCAGAAGCCATGCCTGCGAGGTCCGAAATAGTTTCATCATCCCTAAAATACTTGATTCAAGGATACTTGCCATTTGAAGAACCTCTGATATAGTTTCCGAGTCCCAGACTTCGCCCATTCATTTATCGTCTGGAGGAGAACCATGAAAACTAAACACGTCTTTATCTTCAGCTTGGTATTAAGCGCCTTGCTCCTTCAAGCCTGCGGTAACACCGATGCGGCCATCGCCACCGGCATCGCCCAGACCCAGCAGATCAGCGAGCTGGAGACGGCCGCGGCCGGTGGCAATGCCACCGCCACCAACACGCCGTTGCCACCGACCGAAAGCGGCCCTACCTCTACGGCGACGATTGAGCTGAGCCCGACCTCGTCCACGCCCTATGTTTCCGTCAGCATCGACACCCATTGCCGCAGCGGCCCGCGGGTGGACTATGCCCTGCTCACCACCATCCTGGCCGGGGAGCAGGTCATCGTGCTAGCCACTTACCCATATGGGGATTACGTCGTGGTGCAGCGGCCCGGCGGCTCTGGGTCCTGCTGGCTGTGGCTGGAATATGCTGACCGGACGGATTTCAGCGGTTACAACCTGCCGGTGGCCACCCAGCCACCCACCTCTACCCCCACCAAAACGCCGACCCCGACCTATACACCAACTCCCAGCTACACCCCTTCACCCACGCCATAAGCGCGCAGCTTAAGCAGATCAAAGGTTAGGCGAAAAGCACTGTACTTCGCCTAACCTTTTGCTTTATACTGCCAGAAACCGGCTAGTCCTTAGGCTTAGAAAGCCGTGGAGGAACTATGAAGGTCCGTCGATTACTGGTTTTCCTGCTGGTCAGCAGTGCATTAGTAATGCAAGCTTGCGCCAATACCCAGACCGCGGTTCAAACCGGGGTAGCCCAAACGTTGCAAATCTCCGGGCTGCAAACCGCGGCCGCCGGTGGCGGGCAACCAGCGGCCACGGCCACCCCGCCCCCTGGTGGGGAAAGCGCCA
>DATBWP010000140.1:0-7565 GCA_036514735.1 Anaerolineales bacterium | reverse complement strand
CGTTAAAGCAATATGCTGCCAAGGGGCGCGGCACCAGCGGTATGCTGACCATTGATGTCAAAGCCCTCTCCGTAGTGGGCAAGATCGCCGCGATCCGTGTGGTGCAAAGCGCGGATGAAGTAACCCTTATTTCCGCAGCAGGAGTGGTGTTGCGTACCCGAGTTAAGGAAATAAAGCAGGCGGGGAGGGCAACCCGGGGTGTACGGTTGATGCAGTTAGCTGAAGGGGACAGTGTAGCCACCTTGGCGCGAATTTCTGCTGCGGAAATGAAACGCGCGGGTGTATCGACGGAGAACGGGAAAAACGAAAAATAGAAGAGCGTTTTAAAGCAAACAGGCTTGACTCGAAAAGTCAGGCCTGTTTTTTTAGGCACTAGCCAAGGGGAATGGCAATAACGCCGGTGACCAACAGAAAGAAGGAACCGACGATCACCACCATGAAAAAGAACATTAAGGTAATGATGAATCGCTGAACTGGAGTCATGCCCAAAAAGCCGGTCTCTGGCTCCGGGGATAATTCCATTTTGCTAGTCGTCTCGATCTCATCGAGGAAACTGTTGGTATCTTCTTCCTTTAGAAAATCGTCCAGCATCGCGCCCTCCAAGGGCTTTGTTAGTGTAGCTTATTTCAACTGACTGTCAACCACAGGACGCAATTGGATCGCGCCCATTTGGAAGACACGTAATTCGCCCGAGGGAAGGCGAAGCCTGAGGCTGCCATCGGTTGCCAAGCTGTGCAATTGCGCTTCGACCACGCTGGTGCCTGTTTCTAAACGCACAGTTTGGCCCAAATAAGCTAGCCGGCGCTCCCAGGCTGGGATGAACTCTGGGGAGTCCAGGCGGGCTTTCAGCTGAGTTAGGTGTTCCAGCACCGAGCGGAGCAGCTGGGAACGCTGGACCGGTTTGCCGCGCACTTCCTCTATGCTAATAGCCGGGAAGTTAACCGCCTCGACCGGTGGCACAGATTCGGTTGCAATATTGATACCAATGCCCAGGATAAGCGCCTGCAGCCGGTTATTAACCCAATGGGCTTCAACCAGGATCCCGGCAACCTTTTTCCCGTTCAGCAGCACATCGTTGGGCCACTTGATCTGCGGCACCAGCGAATAAAGGTCTTCCAAAGCCTCACACGTGGCTAAGGCCCCTAAGCCCGAAGCTCTCCCAAGCTGAGCCATGTCCGGGCCAATTTCAGGGTCTAACAACAGGCTGAAAGCCAGGGCGCTGCTTGCTGGGGTAAGCCAACGGCGGCCAGCTCGCCCGCGGCCGTGGGTCTGCTCGTCGGCGGCGGCTAAGGCCGGGCCCTTGATCCCCTGGCGCGCCCATTCAGCCACCACATCATTGGTCGATCCCACAGTTGGAAAGAAAGCTGCCTTCTCTAAGGGGAGACCGGCAATAGCTTTGGTGAACTCGGCTTGATTCATGCGGCGATTGTACACTTTGGGTAAGACTGCATGCTTCTGAAGAAGTTCAAACGTGCGCCCCCACCAATCCCTGGACGGACTGACCCCGGCCGAGTATATTTCCAGCCACCACCCTCAGCTGATCCCGAAACTGTCTCATATGTCTTGAACCAGTACAGATTCTGGACGAAGCAGAACCATCATGTTATACTCTCGCCGCGCTCGCCTTCGCGGGCGCGTTGCTTGATAAGCAACATCTCACACGCTTCTCGACCCAGCAGAGCGTGCCCGCACTGCGGGCTTCTGCTCCGGAATGACAGAAGCGGAGGAAAAACGCAAAGGAGTTTTACCCATGGCCGCTATTGAAATGAAGGCCTTACTAGAAGCAGGGGTCCATTTTGGCCATCGCACCCAGAAATGGGATCCGCGTATGAAGCCATACATCTTCACCGAACGCAATGGCATTCACATCATCGATCTGCAGCAAACGGTCAAAGCCCTGGAAGCGGCTTATAAGGTCGTGCGCGACTTGGTGGCTGATGGCGGGGGGGTGTTGTTCGTTGGCACCAAACGGCAAGCCATGGAAACCATCGAGGTCGAGGCGCAGCGCGCCGGAATGCCCTATGTAACTGTGCGCTGGTTAGGCGGCATGCTGACCAACTGGCAGACCATGCGACAACGCGTCAATGAACTGGAGAGATTGGAACGCCAGCGCGAAGAGCCCGAGTCTTCAGGGTTGACAAAGAAAGAACTGTTGTCGAACAGCCGCATCATTGAAAAACTTCAAGAACGTTTTGGCGGCATCCGCCATATTACAAAAGTGCCTGATCTGCTTTTTGTGGTCGATGTAAACCGAGAAGCGACAGCAGTGGAGGAAGCCAATATTCTTGGCATCCCTGTGCTGGGTTTGGTGGATACCAACTGCGACCCGAGCGTGATCGACCATGTGATCCCATCCAATGATGACGCCATCCGTGCCATCAAGCTAATGGTTGCTTACATCGCAGATGCAGCCCTGGAAGGCCGCTCGCTGCGCAAGGACAAATCGGAAGAGGAACAGCCCGAAGGAGCTGGCAAACCGGCCCGCCGACGGCGTCGCGCAGAAGCGACGGCCGAGGAGCTGACCGACGAGGAATTGCTAGGCGCGGCCACACTGGCCAAAGTGGCTGAAAAACAAGCCAAGGAAGAAGCGGAAGCGGAGGCCAAAGCAGTCAAGGAAGCTCAAAAGGCTCAAAAAGAAGCCGCTGCCCCAGAAGAAGTAAAAGCCAAAGCGGCCGCCAAGAAAGCTGCACCCAGGAAAGCAGCTCCCAAATCCAGAAAGCCAAAAACCAAGATCAGGAAAGCCGATCTTGAAGGTGCCGGCGAAGAGCAAGAAGAATAATATGGCAATTACGACACAACAAATCAAAGAATTACGTGAAGCCACAGGCGCGGGCGTGTTGGATTGCCGCGCTGCCCTGGAACAGTCCGGTGGCGATTTCGAGCAGGCAGTCGCTTACCTTCGGGAGAAGGGGTTGGCTAAAGCGGCCAAACGCGCGGACCGCGAAGCCGCGGATGGCTTGATCGAACTTTACTCCCATGGCGGTGGCCGAGTGGGTGTAATGGTGGAACTCAACTGTGAAACGGACTTTGTGGCCCGTTCTGAAGTCTTCCGCACCTTAGCCCACGAGATCGCCCTGCAGATTGCCGCTGCCGCGCCGACTTGGATAACCGAGGAAACTGTACCGGCAGCCTCCCTGGAAAGCGAACGTGAAGTTGCCCGGAACCGCGCCAAAGAAGAGGGCAAGCCAGAAGCTGCTTGGGACAAGATCGTGGATGGCCGGGTTCAAAAATACCTGGACGAAGTGGTGCTGCTGCGCCAACCTTATATCCGCGATGAAGGTAAGAGCGTCAAAGAATTGGTCAGCGAGGCGATCGGGGCCATCGGCGAGAATATCGTCGTGCGCCGGTTTGCTCGTTGGGAATTGGGTGAGCACGTCGAGAAATAGACCACAAACGGCCAACCACAGAGTTGGCCGTTTTCTTAGGTACAAGAGGCCCGGGTTTGCGATAATAGCGGAGAAATCGGAGGCAGAATGGCAGATAACAAAACACCCAAATACCAGCGGATTTTGCTGAAACTGAGCGGAGAGGCTTTGGCTGGTCCCCAAGGGTTTGGAGTCGATCCCGATAAGGCCGAACTGATCGCCGAGCGGGTGAGCGAAGTGGCGCGCATGGGCATTCAACTAGCCATCGTGATCGGGGCGGGAAACCTGTGGCGCGGCCGCACCGGCATCGAGCGTGGCATGGATCGGGCCACGGCGGACTACATGGGAATGCTGGGAACCGTGATGAATGCCCTGGCGTTGATGGATGCCATTGAGCGCGGCGGGGTGGCTACTCGCGTGCAGACCGCAATCGAGATGCGCGCCGTCGCCGAACCCTATATTCGGCGCCGAGCTACACGCCATTTGGATCTAGGCCGGGTGGTGATCTTCGGGGCTGGCACGGGCAATCCGTACTTTTCTACAGATACAGCTGCAGCTCTGCGGGCGATGGAAATTGACGCCGACGTGGTCATCAAGGCCACCAAGGTGGATGGGATTTACGACTCAGACCCGAACAAAAACCCTGATGCGAAGCGTTTTACCCATTTGAGCTATATCGAGGCGCTTAACCTGCGCCTGACGGTGATGGACAGTACAGCCATTTCCTTGTGTATGGAAAACGACCTGCCAATCATCGTGTTGAACTTCTGGCAGCCGGACGCGCTGAAGCGCGCCTTGTTGGGGGAGGCGGTCGGCACGTTGATCGATGAAGTCAACTGATGCAACCTGGCAGCTTAAACTATAGGAAAAAGGGGAAGCGCGGGTCTGGTGGTAGAATTTTCAGATAAGCATCTTCCCTTCTGCTTTTGTTCTTATTTTTCCCAAATCCCAGGAGGCAAGCAGTGATTTCGGATATTCTCAAAGACACCAAAGAGAGGATGAAGAGCTCCGTTCAGTCTCTCAAGGACGATCTGGCCACCATCCGCACAGGCCGCGCCTCGCCGGCCTTGGTAGAAAAGCTTTCTGTTGAATACTATGGGCAGCCTACGCCCTTGATCCAATTGGCCAGCATCAGCGTGCCGGAACCTCGCCAGCTCCTCATCAAGCCCTTTGATCCGGGCAGCTTAAAGGATATCGAACGAGCTATTCAAACATCCGATTTGGGCTTGACTCCGGGCAATGACGGGAAGAACATCCGTCTCAATCTGCCTCAATTGACCGAAGAGCGCCGCAAAGATCTGGTCAAATTGGTAAACGCGCGTAAAGAAGAAGCCCATGTGGCCGTTCGGAATATCCGCCGAGATGCCATTAAGGACTTGCGTGATTTCAAGGAAGAAAAACTGATCTCCGAAGATGACTTGAAGCGGGGAGAGGAAGAAGTTCAAAAATTGACCGACGAAATTATCAAAGAGCTTGACCAATTAGGCGCCCATAAAGAAAAAGAGGTCATGGAGGTTTAAGACCGGTCGGATGACAAAACCCAAAGCCGACCTTCCACCTCAGGTGCCCCAGCATATTGCCATCATTATGGATGGCAATGGCCGCTGGGCGCGCGCCCGCGGTCTGCCCCGGCTGGCTGGGCACCGCGCGGGCACGGAGAATTTACGCCGGATTATTGAAGCTTGTGTTGAATTTGGGGTCAAATACCTTACCATCTATGCGTTCTCCACAGAAAATTGGGGCCGCCCGGCAGAAGAAGTCGATGGCCTTATGGGCATTTTCGATGAAGTGTTTAACCGTGAATTGGCTGAATTGCACCGTCAGGGTGCCAGATTACGGCACATCGGCCGATTGGATGGAGTGCGTAAATCCTTGCGAGAAAAAGTAATCAAGGGCATTGAACTAACGAAAAATAACTCCCGCCTGGTCCTTTGTGTAGCTTTCAATTACGGCGGACGGGATGAGATTGTTCAAGCGATTCAGGCCATGTTGAAGGATGGTGTCAAATCTGAGGAGGTGACCGAAGCTCTGGTCTCTCGATATTTATTTACTGCTGATTTACCGGACCCGGACCTGGTCATTCGCACGTCGGGAGAACGGCGCATGAGCAACTTCTTGATCTGGCAGACCGCCTATGCTGAATGGGTCTTCCCCGAAGCATATTGGCCTGATTTTGGCCGCGAGCAGTTGCTTGAAGCTATCCAGGAATTTAGCCGCCGTGAGCGGCGCTATGGGTTAGTTTTGGAACAATAGGCCTTTAATGCTCTTACAACGCGTCCTGTTCACAATTTTTGCCCTACCCCTGGGCATCTTTTTTATTTTCTGGGGAGACTGGCCGTATATCGTGTTTATTGGGCTGATCCTTGGGCGTGCGGCTTGGGAGTACGCCGAATTGTTTCGCAATGGGGGCGGAAGGCCTTCGCGTGGCGTTTTGGTGGCCGGAGTATTAACCATCCTTCTCTCACGTTCTCTGGGAGGGTTTGCCTATGATCATTGGGTGCTGGCGCTTATCTGCGCCGGCACTTTAATTTACTATTTGCTCCAATATGAACGCGGGCGGGACCATGCTGCCTCCGATTTTGCGACCTCATTAAGCGGCATTTTTTACATCGGTCTATTGGGTAGCTATCTGCTGCTGGAGCGCGAGATCCCCCTGGATGGAGAATGGTGGATGCTACTCACCTTGTTTGCGGTGATGCTGGCCGATACCACCGCCTACTTTGTGGGCAGCCGCTATGGCAAAACACGGCTAGCTCCTCGCTTGAGCCCCAATAAAAGCGTGGAAGGATACCTGGCAGGGGTTGCGGTGGCTACTATCGGTACGCCGCTGTTCCTGTTGCTGTTCTCCCGATTGGGACTGCCCAACGAGCCTGCCTTTTCTCTGGCCAATGCTGCCCTGCTGGGCTTTGCGATTGGCGTCTTCCCGACTCTGGGAGACTTGGGTATTAGCTTGATCAAACGTGAGATGAAGCGCAAAGACACAAGCCATATTTTGCCAGGCCACGGCGGAGTGCTGGACCGCATTGATTCCTGGCTTTGGGCCTTCCCCATTGGATATTATCTGGTGTTGTTCGTCTTTTTATAAAGCTAACAGTCTGAGGAGGTTGGATGTCTAACAGCGACCCCTCCCGCAACTTAGCCATGGAGCTAGTGCGGGTAACCGAAGCGGCAGCCCTTTCCGCAGCGCGTTTCATGGGGCGGGGAGATCGAATCGGCGGCGATCAGGCGGCTGTGGACGGCATGCGCCTGGTCTTGAACACGATCGAGATGGATGGCATCATTGTGATCGGGGAAGGCGAGAAGGACGCTGCCCCCATGCTATATAACGGAGAGAAACTGGGCGCCGGCACTACCCCGCAAGTGGATATTGCCGTTGACCCCATTGATGGAACGCGTCCTTTAGCGGAAGGCCGCTTCAACTCGATCTCCACGGTGGCGCTTGCCCCGCGCGGCACCATGTTCGATCCGGGGCCCTTCGTTTACATGGACAAAATCGCGGTCGGTCCGGATGCCAAAGGCGCCATCAATGTGGAAGCCTCGGTTGAAGAAAATTTACGCGCCATTGCCAAAGCGACCGGCAAACGTATTCAGGATCTGGTGGTGGTGATGCTCGATCGGCCGCGGCATGAAGAGCTAAAGAATGAAGTGCGCCGGTGTGGCTCACGTATCAGGATGATCGACGATGGCGACGTAGCCGGCGCCCTCATGACCGCTTTGCCGGACGCGGCGATTGACGTGTTGATGGGCATTGGGGGCACGCCGGAGGGTGTGCTGGCTGCGTGCGCCTTGCGCGCCATGGGTGGTGAAATCCAGGGAAAGCTGTATGCACGTAATGAGGATGAATTAAAACGCGGCCGTTCCATGGGATACGATTTTGAAAAAGTGCTCACCATGGATGACTTGGTCTCCTCCGAAGACGTATTCTTTGCCGCCACCGGCATTACAGACGGCGAACTTCTGGATGGAGTCAAGTATTTTCCCCATGGGGCACGTACCCACAGCCTGGTAGTGCGCGGGGTTACCGGCACAGTACGCCAGGTCATTGCCACTCACCGCTTAGATAAACTTGAAAAGATCAGTATGCTTGAATATTGATCCGGCGCACGAGGGAGAAAATTGACACCATCGCTTGGCGGTGGTATAGTCTCGGCCACAATTGAATAAACGCCCATGGAGTTTGCTTTAGCAAACTCCCTTATC